>JALVAQ010000299.1 GCA_027011095.1 Bacteroidales bacterium | reverse complement strand
CGATTTACCAGTTCGTTGTCTTACAACTTCGTACATCAACACGCCTCCTGCCACTGAAACGTTGAGCGATTCAATTTCGCCCAACATGGGAATTTTAAGTTTTACATCTGCTTTTTTAAGGTATTCTCCCGAAACTCCTTCGCCCTCCGATCCCATAATTATTGCTACCGGCCCGGTGAGGTCGGTTTTAAAATAGGGTTGTCTGGTTTTTTCGGTGGCCGCAGCTACTTTTATACCGCTACTTTTTAAAAAGTCAATAACCTCTTTCAGGTTATGAGCACGGCAGACAGGTATTTTGTAAATGGCTCCCGCCGATGATTTAATGGTTCCCGAATTTAGTTGTGCCGATCCCTTTGAAGGGATAACAACAGCATCAACACCGGCGCTTTCGGCGGTACGTAACAGTGCGCCGAAATTACGTACATCGCTTATTCGGTCAAGAATAAGCAAAAAAGGCATCTTTCCCTGTTCGTATAATCCGGGTACAATGTGCTCAATATTACTAAAAGTGATGGGTGATATATAGGCTACAACGCCCTGATGGTTTTTTCGGGTAAGTTTGTTAAGTTTCTCAACCGGAACCACCTGATAGGGAATATCGTAGTCTTTAAACTTACGGAGCAACGCTCTGAAAGCTTCGCTTCCCGCACTGCGTTGAACAAAAGCTTTTTCCACCTGATTGCCTGCGTCAATGGCTTCCAAAACCGGCCTGATACCATAAACCATCTCCTGTCTGTTGTCGTCTTTGTATTGCATTACTTTTCCAATAATTTTTGATCAATTGCCTTTTGTGCTTTGGCACCCAGTGTTTTTAACTTTTCAACCTGGCCTATAATGTTGCCGCGTCCGTCGGTTAATTTTTTGCGTGCGTCTTCATACGACTTTTGTGACTTATCGAGATAGTTACCTATTTTATCCAAATCTTCGGTAAAACCAACAAACTTGTCGTACAACGAACCTGCCTGACGGGCAATTTCCAACGCATTGCGGGTTTGCTTTTCCTGACGCCAAATCGACTCAATGGTTCGAAGCGTTGCCAGCAAAGTTGTCGGGCTGACAATAACCACTTTCCGCTCCCAGGCATAGTTAAATAAGCTGTGGTCGGTTTGAATGGCAGCCGCAAAGGCAGGCTCAATGGGTAAAAACATCAATACAAAATCAGGTGTGTTTTTATCTTTTATGGAAGGGTAGTTTTTATCGCTAAGTTCCTTAACATGCTTTTTTACCGATTCCACATGGCGTTTTAGGGCTTTTTCTTTTTCTTCTTTGTTTTCCAGTCCCACAAACTGTTGGTAGGCGGTAAGTGATACCTTGGAGTCGATTACAATAAACTTGTTATCAGGAAGTTGAATAATTACATCAGGCCTGATGGTTTTTCCTTCCACATTTTCGCCGGTGGGCTGAACAAAATATTCCTGATTTTTTACAAGTCCCGACTCTTCCAATATCCGCTCCAAAACCACTTCACCCCAGTTTCCCTGTTGTTTGGAATCTGACCTAAGCGCTTTGGTAAGGTTTTTGGCATCCTTGTCAAGCTGTACGCTGAGGTCGTATATTTTTTTGAATTCGGCTTTTAAGTCGCTTTGATCCTTTAACCCCTTTTCGTAGGTATCTTCAACCTTTTTTTCAAACCGTTCTATTTTTTCTTTTAAAGGAGTGATTATTTCGTTGATGTTTTTTTTACTGTTTTTATTAAACTCTTCGCTGTTAGATTTTAGTATGCTGTTGGCAATTAGTTTAAATTCCTGTTGCATTTGATTTTTAACCTCTTCCAGCCTTTTTTTCTCCTCTTGTAATAGCTTGTTCAGGCTCTCCAGCTCCGAGGTCAAAGCAGCGGCTTTTTTCTCAGCATCAATTCGTTTTGATTGTTCATTTTTAAATTCCTGACGCAACACCTCAGCTTCCTTTAACTGTTCAAGCAGCCCGTTTATTTGAGTTTGAAGGCGCGCTGTTTCAATTTCCGCTTCCGATTTCTGCTTGACTTCCGATGCCAGTTTATCGTTTAAATTTCGGATTTCCTCTCTCAGTTCCACCTCTTTGGCTTCCAAAATAGCCCGTTGGGTTTCCAAAGCCGAAATGGTATCTTTTAATTCACTCACACGGCGTTCAGTATCAGCATTCTGCGCCAGCTTATCAGCTTTGTTTTTTTGATTAAACCAAATTAGTGCGCCGGCTATTCCGGCAAAAAACGCGATAAGTATCAATACATATTCCATAAGTCGGTAAATTTTGGTAAAGATAAACAACCCTTTTGTACATCATTTACTATTGGTAAAAAAAACTATTTTTGCCGAATAAATTTCTAAAACCAAATAAATATTTAAATTAACATTAGTATGAAACGTATTTTACTTATTACATTAGTTTTTCTTGCCTCGCTTACTTATGCGCAGGATACAACAAGTTACTGGAAAACAAAAGGAAGCCTGACTTTTAACTTTACTCAATCCTATTTCAGCAACTGGTCAGCCGGTGGTGACAATACTCTTGCCGGGTTACCGAAGTTTAATTTTGATGCCAACTATGCAAAAGATAAAATTAGTTGGGACAACAAGTTAAACCTGGCACTGGGCTATACCGCAATCGGAAACTCAAAAGCCATGAAATCGGACGACCTTATTGAATTATATTCATTGTTCGGATATAAGATGAGTAAGAGATGGTTTGCTACCGTGATGCTGAAATTTTCAACACAGTTTGCCAAAGGGTACGATTACAGCGTTGATTCGTCAACCTACATTTCTAAGTTTATGGCTCCGGCTTACCTCGATTTTGGCCCCGGCGTTGCCTATAAATTGCCCGAGTGGCTTACTGTTAATATTTCGCCCCTTACGGCACGTATGACCTTTGTGAATGATGAAGCGTTGGCAGATGCCGGCAGTTTTGGATTGGATCCTGCTGTTGTTGACAGTAATGGAAACATTATAACCCACGCAAGCAAAACAAAATTTCAGCTGGGAGCTAAAATTACAGCTGCCTTCCAGCATGAAGTATTCAAAAATGTAATACTGGGAACAAGCCTTGAGCTGTTTTCCGATTACTTACATAATCCTCAGGACGTGATTGTTAACTGGAAAACGTTGGTCAGGATGAAAGTTAATTCATGGTTAAATGTTGACTTTAATACTGAATTGTTTTACGACAAAAGTGTTAAATTTTATGATACTGCCGGTGTTGATTTGGGACCAAAGGTTCAGCTTAAGCAGAATTTAATGGTAGGCATCGGTATTACATTTTAACGTGTAATGACCCATATCGGACTATTATCAGACACCCACGGATACCTACATCCGCGGGTGTTTGATTTTATGAAGCCGTGCGACGAAATATGGCACGCAGGTGATGTTGGCAACATGGAAGTTGTTGAAAAACTTGAGGCCTTTAAACCTTTTAGGGCAGTGTACGGAAATATTGATGGGGGTGTTTTGCGAACCATGTTTGACGAAATTGCCCTGTTTACTGTTGAACAGGTTAAAGTTGCCATGATACACATTGGCGGATATCCCGGCAGGTATTCATCAAATACCAAAAAACTGATAAAGCAATACCACCCCGATTTGTTTATTTCGGGTCATTCACATATTTTAAAGGTGATGCCTGACCCTAAGAATAACCTTCTGCATATCAATCCGGGAGCTGCCGGAAAATCCGGATTTCATCGTTTTATCACCATGGTTCGTTTTACCATTAACGGTAACAAAATTGACAATCTTGAAATTTTTGAGTCGCCACGAAAGTAAATTATCACTTAGATTTAGTAGGCAATATTTGGTAATTTAATCCTATTAGCCTACCTTTGAATGCCATTAAAAGTACTATTTCAATAGCTTCTGATTATTATGAATGTAACCACTGCTTATATAAAGGTAAATGACGTTGGTTTGCAAAATACACTAAAGCAAATTTTAACCGGCAACAAAATTATCAAGTTAATTAGCGACGAAAAAGAGTTGGCTGACAGTAAAGCTGACATTATTTTTGCCGATATTAGTACGATTGCAGAACTTTGTAAAACCATTGAAGGGATGCTTAAAAAGAGTTATTTTTTACCTGTTCTGGCCATCATAAACGAAAATGAAGCTTCTGACGAAATTCCTGCTTGCGTAACCGATTTTATTAAAACTCCTTTAAACGTTCCGGAGTGGAAGGCTCGCATAAAAACATATTTAAGAATCAGAAACAACGAGCTTTCCAGATTGAATCGAGAGATATTTACACAACTTTTTGACTCGCTTTTCATGGAGCTTCCATGTCCTACACATATGGTTGACAGTGATTTAAACATTGTTCAAACTAATATTAAGCTCTTGGAATTAATCGGGAAAAAGCAACATGAAGTAGTAGGTAAAAAATGTTATGAGATTTATCAAAACATAAAAGATGTTTGCGACAACTGTACGGTAAAAAAAGTATTGGAAAAAAAGGCTGCTGTTTTTGAAGATGATGTGCATGTTTTTAAGGGGAATAACAGATATTTTGAAAAAAGTGCCTATCCTTTATTTAACGAAAACAACGAAGTTGAATATGTTATTGAAACGGCCAAGGAAGTTACCGAAAAGGTACAAAAGCAGCTTGCCGTTAAACAGGATGAAGAAAATTACAGGAAGTTTATTGAAAAATCAAGCGATTTAATAATTCTTTTCAACCGAAAGGGAAAAGTTATTTTTACCAATAAGCAAATTGAAAAATATGGCTATACCTCTGAACAAGTTGCAGGAACCTCAATATTAGATTATATTGTTAAGGATAACCTTAAAAAAACAGCAAAATTACTTACTGATTTGTTTGACGGTAAAGTTGAATCATATTCTTTCGAGAATAAAATAGTGGCGAAAGGCGGTCGCATAGTTCCCGTAATCTCAAATGATGTGCTAATTCAATATCAGGGCGAACAGGTTGACCTTGCCATTATAAAAGACATCAGCCCACTTAAAGAAATTGAGGAGCAGTTACGTAACAATTCGACAACATTAAACAATATTTTTAATAATTCGGTGGTTGCTATTTATGTTCAGGAAAGAGACGGAACATTTATTGATGTAAACCAGGCTGCTGTGAAGATATATGGGTTTGATAATAAAAGTCAGTTGATAGGTAAAAACCCATCCATTGTATCAGACGATAGTAAAAACGACCTCGAAGAAGTTAAAAAATATATGGAACTTGCCTTTAACGGCGAGTCGCAATCATTTGTCTTTTGGGGTAAACGCGTTGATGGTTCATCCTTCCCAAAATATGTAACCATCGAAAAAGGATCCTATTTTGGAAAAGAGGTTGTTTTTGCCTATGCTGTTGATATTAGCGATTGGTTTGAAACCCAAAAACAGCTCGAAGAGAGCGAAGAAAAGTATCGGGCAATTGTTGAAAATATACACGACGGACTATATATTTACGATGGAAAAAAACTCAGGTTTGTAAATGACCAGATGTGCGATATATTGGGTTTTTCAAAAGAAGAGATGTTTAAAAAAGATGTATGGGAGTTTTTTCACCCTGATGACAGGGAACGCGTAAAAACCAATGCCTTTGCAAGACTTACCGGCGAAAATGTTCCCACGGTTTTTTCATCTAAAATAGTTACAAAAACCGGCGAAGTCAAGTATGGTGAGTTCATGGTGCGTAAAATTACCTATAAGGGTGAAACGGCTATCATGGGAGCGGTTCGCGATGTTACCGATAAAATTTTATTTAACGAAAAGCTTGTTGAAGCGAAAAATAAAGCAGAAGAAAACAGCAAATTAAAGTCAGCTTTTTTAAATAACATGAACCACGAGTTACGTACTCCCATGAATGCCATTATGGGCTTTTCGGAGTTAATGGATAAAGCGGATACAGAACAAAAATCACAATTTGCCGGTATCATTCGTAACAGTGCCAAACAACTGCTTTCATTATTGGATGATGTGCTGTATTTATCGCGGCTGCAAAGCGAACGGCTGCCTGTAAAAAATAATTACTTCTCTCCATGTCAGGTAGTTAACGATATTGTTAAGATGTTTGCCGTTAGCAATAAAAATAGCAACGTAAGCATTGTGGCCGGCAACCCAAATAATCATAAAAATATTGAAATATATGCCGACGAATCGAAGATCAGGCAAATAGTTACCAACTTTGCCTCCAATGCGGTAAAACATACTTTTGAGGGCACTGTTGAAATAGGGTTTTTTATCGACGACAAAAAGGTGGAGTATTATGTTAAAGATACAGGAGTTGGTATTCCGGAGGATGAACAAACAAAAATTTTCGAAACATTTTATCGTGGCCGGCAATCAGTTAGCGCAGCCATTCGAGGTACCGGCTTAGGCCTTAGCATAGCAAAACAAATTGCCGAGCAGATGGATGGTGAAATTAACCTTTCATCTGATTTGGGCCGCGGAACCTATTTTTCATTCTCGTTTCCGTTAAGAGGTTTGAAAACATTAAAAATAGAAAAAACAGAAGTTGCTGAAGAAAAAAGTTTTAAAGGGTGGGAAAACATTGAGGTATTGGTTGCTGAAGATGACCCTAACAACTACCTTTTTTACGAAATAATTTTGAAAAAGAAGATTAAACAACTCGACCACGCGTGGAATGGAAAAGATGCCGTTGATATGGTAAATTCCAAAAAGTACGATTTAGTGCTTATGGACATTAAGATGCCTGTAATGGATGGCCTTGAAGCAACAAAGCTGATTAAAGCCAAATTCCCTGATCTTCCGGTTATTGCACAAACAGCTTATACAAGTCCCGAAGAGAAAAAAGGAATCCTCGCAGCCGGTTGTGACGAGTATCTTTCAAAACCGGTTAAAAAGCAAAAATTATTGAAAATTTTGGAAAAGTATGCACAGGGGTAGTGTTTAGCTGTTTTTAACTTCCATGCATATATACGCTCTATCAGATTTGCAATCTGATAGACATACACGTATATTACCCTTTAGCTGTTTTTAACGTTTCTTTACTTTGAGCATTCCTGTTTTTTTGTATTTTTGAGCAAAAGAAAAACAATAAACATTATGAGTATTAGTAGCGATTTATCATTGGTTTACACAGGGTCGAGAGTGGAAGGGCTTTTGCTTAAAGAGCTGTTGGAAGAAAAGGGTATCGGGGTTTTTAAAAAAGATACCCTCGAAGCAAGTGTAATAGCCGGCTGGGCAGATGGCTCACCCGAAGATGCCTGCCAGCTTTATGTTGAAACGGCAAATGCCGCAGAGGCTAAAAAGTTTCTTGAAGAATATTTTAAAGCAAGAGATAAAAAAAGTAAAAAGTAGTAATACTGCGTAAATGTTTGCGTAGCTGTTTAAATTATTGTTTGCTGCCCCAAAACAGCATGAAAGGAGTGTGGTGTGGAGCGCTGTTTGTTGAACTATTATGTTCTCAATAACGAATTGAGAGACAGCTGTGAATTTAATCCCGGCCTGTTTGAAGAAACTCCCTCGGTTTACGAAGTAATAAGAGTTGAAGAAGGTATCCCGCTGTTTTTACATGACCATATTACAAGATTTTATAACTCTTTAAACCTTGCGGGAATAACTTGTAATCTTACCGAAAAGCAAATTAAAAACAGCATTAAAGCCTTAATTGAAACCAACAGTATGCAGGTTGGGTTGGTTAAGTTTGTTTTTGCCATTCACCCCGATTCGGGTAGCCTTTTTGCTGCATGGGTAACACCGTTTTTATTTCCTTCTGAACATACACATAAAACAGGAATAAAAATGGTAAGCTATCAGGGCAGCAGGCAAAACCCCAACGCAAAAATTTCACATCAGGCAGTACGGCAACAAGCTGATAAGCTTATTAAGCAAAACAACGTTTACGAGGTTTTATTACTCAATGAGGAAGGCATCATCA
>JALVAQ010000298.1 GCA_027011095.1 Bacteroidales bacterium | reverse complement strand
TACACCTTACCGCCACAGGAAGCGGAGTGCTTTACTACTCCATTGACAACGGTGGCTCTTTCCAAAATGATGACGGCAACTTTACAGGATTGTCGGCAGGTACTTATCACTGCATTATAAAAGACGATTACGGCTGCGATACTATTTTTGAAGTAACGGTAAACCGTCTCAGTACCCAACTGCTTGAAGCTGTTGCCGGCGATGACCACTCCTGTTTGGGAGATGCGGCTGTGGTTCCGCTGGTGGTATCGGGTTTCGACAGCGTGGAACGTTTCAGGGCGGAACTGTTTTACGACAGCAGCGTGCTCACAGTAAAGGGATACCAAAACGCCAACAGCGCCATACAAAACAACCTTACGGTTCAGGCAGTACAAAACAGCAACAGGGTCATTGCCCTTTGGGATGGCAACCCCGTTACACTTGGCAACAACGCCACCCTGTTACAGCTTGTGTTTGAAGGTAAAAAGGAGGGCTACTCCGCAGTGGACTGGGCGCACAGCACGGGAGAAAGCAGTTTTATAAACCACCTCGGAGAACCCATTAACACCCAATACCAAACAGGCAATGTAAGGATATTCTCCACCCCTGAAATACTGCTTGGCAACCAAAAGCAGGTTTGCGAAGGCGATATGCTGATGCTTTCGCCCTTTGTTTCGGGAGGCAGCGGTGCTTACGACTTTTTATGGCAGGGGCCTGATGGTTATACTTCCAATCAAAACCTGCTGTGGATAAACAGCGTTACCCAAAGGATGGGCGGGCAGTACAGCTTTACCGTTACCGACACGGCAGGCTGTGTTGAAAGCAAAACCGTAACAGTTACCGTTGACCCCGGCCCGGTAGTTTCGTTTGCCGGCATGGACACGTTGTTTGTCAACCCGGGCGACATGCTGGATGCCGGAAGCGATGCGGTGGCTTACCTTTGGAACACCGGCGACACCACCGCAGCCATTAAGCTCGACAGCATGGGAATTTACCGGCTTGAAACCGTTTCGGCCAACGGCTGTAAAAGTTTCGATACGGTTCAAATTCTCTGGGGCGGCACACCCTTTTTCGTCCCCAATGCTTTTACCCCCAACGGTGACGGATTAAACGATGTTTTTAAGGTAATTCCCCGTTACGACTATGTTCGTGATTTTGTGTTACAGGTTTACAACCGCTGGGGCGGGCTGGTTTACGAAGGCAACAGCAGTAATGCCGCCTGGGACGGCACTTACAAAGGACAACCTGTTGAGCAGGGCACCTTTATCTACGTTATCGGCTACCGCGATTTCCAAACAAACCAAAGCAAAACGGTAAGAGGTACGGTGGTGGTTGTGAGGTGAAAGGGTTAAAGGTTACCCTTTTGCGGGGAGCGGTCATGGAGAGTGGCACAACGTCAGGAGTGCTGTATCGAACCATGGCGGGGAAGGGCTGAAAGTTCAAAAGTTATAAGTTGGAAGGTTGGATGATTGTATTGTTAGTTACTCATTGAAAATTGCTCATTGCTTATTTTACCATTTAAGGTAAAATCTAAATTCGTTAATCGATTCAGCTCAAGCGTTTGAAGTTAATATCTGGAAGTATGGAAGTGGTTTTAGCTTTAGAGTTTTGGGAAAGTTGTTCTGCATCGTTATAGAACTTTTCCAAAACCGGGGTTTGACCCGTTAAGCACGTTCGGGTTTACTTGCCTGAACAATCTAAAACATTTATAATATGGGTATTAATAATCTATCGGGCAACTTAATTAATCAGTTATTTTTCCACTGTATCCGTGGATAGTTTTACCGGTTCAAATATTAAGCTGATTGAGTTCACACAATGTCTTGTGTTTTTTTCAGTAAAGTGTTCCCCCTCAAAAACATGACCCAGATGCGCACCACATTTGGCACATACAATTTCCGTTCTGTGGCCATCGGCATCGGGCTTACGCAAAACAGCCCCTTTTATTGCATCGTCAAAGCTCGGCCATCCGCAATGTGCATCAAATTTATCCGAAGATTTATAAAGCGGAGCATTACAACGCTTACACCTGTAAACTCCTTCCCTATCCAACAGATAATATTCACCCGAAAAAGGTGCTTCGGTTCCCTTGTAAACAATTACCCGCTCTTCGGCAGGAGTTAGTTTGTTGTATTTTGTACTGTCCTGTGCATTCATATTAACTGAAATAAATAGGGTGATGATTAATAAATATATTGCTTTCATTG
>JALVAQ010000297.1 GCA_027011095.1 Bacteroidales bacterium | reverse complement strand
ACATCGATGTTACAAAAGATTATATCCCGACAGCAGATGTTAAATTAAAGCTTCAACGGCCAAAACCCGACAGTGTAAATTATGCCTATTTGTATGTTTTTAATTCGGGCGACTGGAAAGCTATTCACTGGGGTGAGATAAACGCTGACTCGGTTGTTTTTACTGATATGGGAAAGGATATTGCTTATTTGCCTTGCTATTATAAAGGGGGTAAATATCTTCCTTTAGGTAATCAGTTTATTTTACAGGAGGATGGCACAGTAAAGGAAAATGTGGCCGACACCCTGCACACCATGAGCGTGGATTTATATTCAACCACACGAAAAAAGACGGTAAAAGCCACCGATGAAATTGAAAAGGCACATTTTAATCCGGGAGCCGAATATGAGCTTTTTTATTGGAATGATAAATGGGTTAAAGTGGCTTCGAAAATTGCCGAAAAGGATAAACCGCTTCATTTTAAAAAAGTACCGCAAGGAGCGCTTTACTGGCTGGTGGAAAAAGACTCTAAAAAAGAGGAGCGTATTTTTACCCTTAATGATGGTAAAGTGAATTGGTGGTAACAAGCGGTTTTATGATTTTTATTAGTTTTGTCAGATGACCCTGGATAAATATTTCCTGTTAAGTCGCAGCAAACAGCGATTGTTTTATTCTTTGCTTCTGATTGCAACGCCGTTTTTATTGTTGCAAAATTATCTGCAGTCGTTTATCGGGCATCTATCCGATATAAAAATTGAGCTTTTTGAAATTAAAATCCCTGTAGTTCCTTTCATAGCCTTTTTATTGGCCTTGTTTTTAGCTGTTTGGTTACGGAAAAAGTTTACCCGTAACCGGATTTTAGGTTGGGTTGCAATTGTAATTATGTTTTGGGTTGGACAGCAGCTAACCGATTTCTATTTCCATCATCGTTTTTACGATTTGCAATATAACTGGCACTATCTGGCGTACGCTATCTTTGCCTTTCTTAGCTATCGTTATTTAAAAGAAAAAGGAGCCGAAAAAAGTAAAATACTTATTTCAACATTTTTTTCCGCATTGTTAATATCCGCTTTTGACGAATTAATTCAAGTCCCTTTATCAAACCGTGTTTTCGATTTGGGCGATGTATCGAAAGACTTGTGGGGAACACTCATTGGGCTTATATTTGTATTTGTTATTATCGAAAACGGCAAGCTGTTTTCCGATCCTTTCAAAATAAGGTTTCCAAAGCTAAAAGAGTATCCTGAGCATGCTGTGGCTGCGTTTTTTTATCTTACCCTTTTCGCACTCTTTTTTATGGCTTTTACTTCGGTATTGTCTGATACACATTACTTTTTTCAAGCTATTCTTTTTCCTGTAGCAGCATTCTTTTTGGTGTTCCTGTTTATTCATCTGTCGCAGTTTAAAGCTAAATGGGCAGTTTGGCTGTTGCTATCTGCTGTTATAGCAGGGCTGATTTATTTACAGGTTAATTACAGAAACAAAGGAGTGGTTGCCATTAACAATCATCTGTTTTTATACAAAGGTATCCCTGTTTTTTACCTTGATGTATTGATTTATCCCAACCAGACTTTCAGGCCTGTTGACAAAAAGGATTTCTTTAATCAGCGAGATAAAAAAACCATTAAAAAACTGTCGGAAGACATCCTTATTATTGCCGCAGGAACCAATCGTGATGGAGGAAAAGGATTTTTGACGGATGAAATAAGCGATTTCGTTTATAACGAGTTTAATCAGAAAGGGATGCAGGTAATTGTTTTGGATAACAAATCAGCTTTTGCACAATACAACCGGCTGATAAATGAGGGTAAGCGTATAACCATGATTGTAAAAAACGATTAATGTAATGTGTTTCAATGAATAAAGAGGATAAAATAATATCGAAAGCAATTATTGGCGTTTGGATTTTTATGCTATTATTTGCAATTTTGACTCTGATACAGCCTTCGTGGTTAGAAAAGGCTTCTCATGCTGGAGTTAACGTGGAAGCTGCAACAAAAAAACGTGCCGGCGATTTGTATCTTGGCAAAAAGGAGTATGCAAAAGCCATTGCACTTTATAAAGCAGCCTTAAAGTTAGGTTCCGACATAAAAGGTGCCGAGGCAAACATGGCATTAGCTTATTATCGGTTGGGTAACCATACCAAAGCCATTGCGGCTTACAAAGAATTGCTAAAAAAACAGCCTGATTATCCTGGCCTTGTATATTATAATCTTGCTGAAATTTATTCAAAAACAGGTGATAAAAAAAAGGCGTTAAACTACTATCTTAAATCGGCTGACACGCTGGCTTCTCCGGCAAAAGCATATCGGAGAGCGGGTAAGTTACTGATGGACAATAAAAAATGGCAGGAAGCGGCAGATCTGCTACAGCTAGCCCTTGATAACAGCCCTACTCCAAATAATTTGTATCGAAATATGCTTAAACGAAGTTTAACGGTTTTTAAGGATGTGCCCGAAACAAAACAAATTATTCAGCAGTCGTTGGATAGTTACAATTACACAGGTTTTATGGGTGATTATGATACAACGCTTCTAAACAGCTTGTTAAACAGTAATTTTGAGGTGGCAAAAACATACAATTATCTGGGCTACTGTTACGCTATGGGAGGAAATTACGATGATGCCGCGCAGTTTTTTAAACACGCACTAAAAATTTACCCCGATTATACCGATGCCATTAACAACCTTGGGGCTGCCGAAATATTAATTAAGCAGGACAGATAATTGGATTGTTTTTGTCACACTGAGCGCCCGCCTGCCTGCCGTAGGCAAGCCGGACGGGCAGGTAGTCGAAGTGTGACAATCCCGGGATATCGTACTACGGTGAAAGGTCATGGTGCGTGGCACCACGTCAGGAGTGCTGTATCGAACCATGGCTCGGACAGAAAGAGGATAACTCTTTCTTTGGCCTCAGGTTTGTAATTACAGACAGTTTCACCCCACCGCATAATCCTGCCTTTCTGTTCAAGATGACGTGGGTTAGTGGTTTGGGGGGCAGCAACAAATCTGCAATCTGATGTCGTCAATCTTCGATTAAAAACATTTTACAGCGCTAATTATGGTAACACCGAACCTTTCCGAACCAGACTCAGTAATTAATGGTGTTTTTTTGTACTGAAACATGGCTATCTGCCCTTAATTTCAATCATATTAATCATTTAGAAAGAAAAATCATCATAATTTTGTTGTTGCTATTAAAAATGTTTTATTTTTGCCTTCCAAATAATAAACTAAGTTTTAATCATTTAAAAGTAAAAGGATATGACAAAAGCAGAAATTGTAGCAGAAATTGCTACCAAAACAGGGATTGAAAAAGTAGCCGTACAGGCTGTTGTTGAATCATTCATGGAAACAGTTAAAGATACCATGGCTGACGGTGAAAACGTTTACCTGAGAGGCTTTGGAAGTTTTATTGTTAAAAGAAGAGCAGAAAAAACAGGTCGTAATATTTCAAAAAATACAACCATCATTATTCCGGCACACAACATTCCGGCATTTAAACCCGCAAAAACTTTTGTAAACGAAGTTAAAAACAAAGTTAAATAGTTTAACCTTTAATAAAGTATTATTATGCCAAACGGAAAAAAGAGGAAAAGACACAAGATGGCAACCCACAAACGTAAAAAACGTTTGCGGAAGAACAGGCATAAGAAGAAATAGCAATATTTCGTGAATGCTGAGGCTGTTTAAAAAGTACTCAAGCATTGTTTTAAGCATGGACAGGAAAGTTTTATTTGATTAAAGTTTCCCTATTCGGCTTATAATAGTGAAAACAGAGTATAAACTTTTTAAACAGCCTCTTGTTTTTATACATCCCCTCTTAACTAAGTTTGTCCCTAATCACAAATTACGCAACAAGTATTAATTAAAACCTAAACATTTTGAACAGAGAATTAATTATCGATTCAGGTGTTGCGGAGGTTAATATTGCGTTGCTTGAGGACAAAAATCTCGTAGAACTTCACAAAGAGCAAAACAGCAACAACTTCTCAGTAGGAGACGTTTTTTTGGGCAAAGTAAAAAAAATAATGCCCGGGCTAAACGCTGCCTTTGTGGATGTAGGCCACGACAAAGATGCATTTTTGCATTATCTTGATCTGGGGCCTCAAATCAGGTCGTTAAATAAATTTTCCAAACTGGCAACCCAGGGACGAGCCCATTTGGTTGGTTTTGAAAAATTTAAACTTGAGCCTGACATTGATAAAGCCGGAAAAATTACCTCGGTAGTGACAAGCGGTCAACAAATTGTGGTTCAGATAGCCAAAGAACCTATCTCCACAAAAGGGCCGCGCATCACCACCGAAATTTCGTTTCCGGGAAGATATTTGGTTCTGATGCCTTTCTCCAATAAAATTTCTGTATCGCAGAAAATTAAAAACAAGGATGAAAGGAGCAGATTAAAAAGGCTTATCCAAAGCATTAAACCTAACAATTACGGTGTTATCGTACGCACGGTCGCCGAAAATAAGAAGGTAAGTGAGCTGGATACCGACCTTAGAATATTAATCGAGAAATGGGAGAAGGTTATGGCCAAACTCCCAAACCTCAAAGCACCGCAAAAGGTACTGAGTGAACTCAACCGTACCACCGCGATACTTAGAGATCTGCTTAACGAGTCGTTTAATAACATTTATGTGAACGATCGCGAAAGCTATGATCTGCTCAGGACTTATCTAGAAAGGATAGCTCCTGACAAAAAAGAAATTGTTAAACTTTACAAAGGAAGAACCCCTGTTTTCGAATATTTTGGCGTTGATAAACAGATTAAAAATTCCTTTGGTAAAAACGTTACCATTCGTAGTGGCGTTTATCTAATCATTGAACACACCGAAGCACTTCATGTTATTGATGTTAACAGCGGACATCGTGTTAACAAAGAAAAATCGCAGGAAGAAAATGCACTCGTAACCAATTTGGAAGCTGCAACTGAAATTGCACGCCAGTTAAGATTGCGTGACATGGGCGGCATTATTGTTGTCGATTTTATCGATATGCACGATGCCAAAAACCGTCGCGCACTATATCAGCACATGAAGGATGAAATGGCGAAAGACCGTGCCAAGCACAGCATTTTACCACCTTCTAAATTCGGTTTGATACAGATAACCCGCCAACGCGTTCGTCCCGAAATGAACATAACCGTATTGGAACAGTGCCCCGTTTGCGGCGGTACCGGGAAAATTCGTTCGAGTATTATGCTTATTGACGATATTGAAAACAACTTAAATTACCTTATCCACGACCAAAACGAAAAGCACCTCACGCTTACCGTTCACCCTTATTTATATGCCTATCTTACAAAGGGAATTAAGTCGCAACAGGTAAAATGGTATTTTCGATACAAACAATGGGTTAAACTAATACCCAAAAAAAATTATCACATGTTGGAATTTCATTTCTATAACAAACGTGGCGACGAAATTAAAAGCTAACATTTAACACCTTTAAAAAAAAACTGCTCTGAACGGAGCAGTTTTTTTTATGATATTTATCTTGTTTGTTTCCTAAAAATCAAAAGGTTTAACGCTATCCCTTTTTAGTATATACAACCTGTGTAGGATATGCAAACTCCAACTTCTGCTCTTCAAAACGCTTAAGGATTTCCATATTAACCGCATCCATATTGCCAAAAATATCAGCACCACGGTTGATATAGTAAATAAACCGAAGATTCAGGGCAAAATCACCAAACTCGGTAAACGCAGTAACACACTCATCATCAAGGTTATTATTGGCTTTAACAATATCTTGTAATGTTTCCTGCGCCTTTTTCATTTGCTGATATGAAGTGTCGTAAACCAGCCCTAAATCCATGGTAATCTTCCGGTTTGGCTCCGATGTAACATTGGTAACGGCATCGTTAACCAGCGAAGAGTTTGGCATGGTTACAATTCGGCCATCCAACAAACGTATCCGGGTACTTCTGATACCTATCTCTTCAACCTTGCCATCGTAACCGTCAATTTGAATGCGATCTTTAATTTTAAAAGGTTTATCGGTAAAAATGGTAAAGCCTGCAAAAAGGTTCGACACCGAATCTTTGGCAGCCAAAGCAAATGCCAAACCGCCAAGCCCAAGGCCGGCAATAACCGCCCCCACATCGTACCCCATGTTATCGAGACCAATAATAATCGACAATACCCAAATAAGGATTTTAATGCTTTTCCGGGCAATGGGCAGCAACTGATCATCCAAGTCGCTTTCCGACTTTTCGACTATCGGAACAAGGTATTCAATTACCAAAGCATCAACAAACCGGGTAAGTGCCCAGGCAAAGTCAACAAGCAGCAAAAAATAGTAGGCCTTATGGGTAACATCAGTCAGCCAGTCGGGAAGCACTAACGTTTTGATGGCAAAATAAATACCGGTAAGAACCAGGAGAAAAACCACCGGGTCTTTCATCTTTTCCACAATAATATCGTCCAGTTTACTTTTGGTACGTTTGGTAAGCGTTAAAACAAACTTTCCAATCAATAAATAGAGCAGCTTGGCAACAACAGCTGTTCCCACCATTATTAATAAAGCAATGAGCCACTGCCCTACTGTATTGCTGTAAAATGTTTTTGAGAAGAAATCCATATTGAGTTTTTTTTACGGCTCAAAAATACATAAAACTCAGAAAAGAAAATTTCAGATTTTACTGTTGCTAATTTTAAACAGATTACGAAACTAAAATTACAATAAACCTACTATTAGTTATATTCAACCTGATTAGTACCAATTACATAGCAAAAAAGTAATGGTGTATTGCAAACATCAAAATCGCTTCGGCGCAAATACCAATGGTCAGAAATGTTTGCACCTGCGAAATAATAAATATTGTTGACATACGAGTCAACAGCACCACCAATAGAGGTAACTAAAATATGATTTTTGGCATCGTTACTGTTTCCTTTGCTGTGATTAACATAAATAGATAAGTTATGCGTTCGGAGACTATACCCAAACGAAATAGCAAACTCTCCAAAAATACTTTCAAAATCATCAATGGCATCATTAAGGCCATCAATAGTTTCAAACCCCAGCTTTACATTAAAATTATTGGTTGGTGCCTGATGAGCAACTGCCCATTTTAGTGCCTCAATATCTCTGATATTTCCACGTAGATTAATATCAAAACCGTACCTGCGTACTTTACACCACGACCACTCCAAAGGGTAATAAATAGTTTGAGTATAAATAGGTAAAAGGCTTCCGGGGCCATACCGGCCAAAAACATAATATCCGCCTCCGTCTTTTTCGTTATAACAATTACCAATGGGCCTAAACACGTTATCGCTCATCGATGCAATTATCCATGAGTCAATGCTGGCAGCTACATCACACAAACTGAACGAAACATCTTCATCCTGTTTTGTAGTACCATAATCGTTTGTAATATCGCTTCTTTTAAGGGCTTTTACAGTATAGGTTTCTTCCTGAGCACCATCGTAATTTGGATTTTCAAGATAAATTCCATTTCCTGTCAAACTTCCAAAATCATCTATGGTTAACATCATGGTTGAAACATGGTTCATCTGTTCTATGGCAACCTCAGGATTCACGTGGCCATCTGGTCGTTCATAAATTTTTAAAACCACACTATTGCCGTTACGGGCGCCACTAAAACTCGTAAACCCATGTTCTCCAATAATTTCACCTGATTTGTTTTCATACAAATAAACTTCATTAATAACCGAAGGATACTCCTCTTCATCGGACCCCCTTATACCTTTAACCAATGTTGTGTCCTGAACACTCTTGTCAGGAGTGATGGTAAACGACCATTTACCCGAAAGCTGATAAGCTGCATGATGAACCTCATCGGGTTTGTTACAAGCCGTAACAGCAATAATGATAAAAGCTAAAAACCAGACTTTTTTAAAGTTAAAAAGATTTTTCATAAGAAT
>JALVAQ010000296.1 GCA_027011095.1 Bacteroidales bacterium | reverse complement strand
CTGTTGGTTGTACCGCTTTGTGCATTAACATTATAGGGGCTAATGGCAGCAACTGTAATCAGCCAAAAAAGAACTGAAAACAGATTGGTTTTAATTGTTGTATTGAAAATTATTTTTACCTTCATTTTATAAAAAACTCATGCCAAATACCAAATTGCAAGCTACTATTTTTTTTTATTGATTAAGAATCGTTGCCAACTAATTTATTAAGATACTTACCAACATACTTTTTTAATGAAATTTTAAACACTTTCTTTTTGTAAAAGGGCAGGAATAGTACGCAGTATTAACTTTATATCCCCCCAAAAAGAGTAGTTTTTTGAATATTCATTATCAAGCGATTTTCTTTCCTCTTCCGACATTTCTCCTTTTTTACTGCGCAGCTCAACCTGCCAAAGTCCTGTTATGCCGGCAGGCCCCATAAAACGGGCACTCCAGTCATCGGAAGTCAGCAGTTCCGCTTCGTAGAGTGGGAGGGGGCGGTTGCCTACAATAGACATGTCGCCTTTAAGTACGTTAAATAATTGAGGCAATTCATCAATGCTTGTATTTCTGATGAATTTACCGACTTTTGTAATTCGCGGGTCGTCTTTAATTTTTATAAAGGTTGAACCGGCCATTCCTTTTTTCTGTTCCTTATACCAATATTCACAAATATATTTTCCGTCAATAAATAGCAGGGGAGAGCAGTGTTGTCCTTCGGGCAACTCTTTACAGCGTGGGCAATCGGTATTTAATTCCTGCGAATTTTCTTCGTTTTCAGCTTCTTTTTTTGCAGCGTTGTACTTATTCAGGTGCTCAAGATCCTTTAGTTTGGCATCGGCACCGGTGTACATCGACCTAAACTTGTAGAAATCAAATATTTTGTATCCGGTACCAACTCTTTTTGATTTATAAATTATTGACCCTTTTGATTCCAAACGGATTGCGATAGCAACGAGTATAAAAACAGGGGATAAAATTAAAATGGCTGTTAATGAAACAATAATATCGAAAGTTCTTTTTATAAAAGGAATTTTGTATCGTTGGAAAACACCTGAAACTTCCTTTTTATTTCGGTATTTATCGTAATAATCTTTTAAAAAGGTTAACCGTTTGTGTAATTTTTTTACATCAATAGGAACCGAATAGTAATCGTCAACAACACCTTTTGCTTTGAGCAATTTTTTAAAAAGGCTGAAATCTTTTTGTAAAGAAAAAACTACGAAAGGTGTTGTAGCATAGTTGGCATATCCTTTTACCATTTTCGCAATGGAGAGGCCGTTCATACCGGGTAAAACCGCCTCGCATAAGATAGCATCGAATTTTTCTCCTTTTTTTAGCAAAAGATTTTGGGTTTGTACGCCGTTTTCAACTGTAGTTACCTTAAATAACTCACTGTTTTCTTTTAATTCGTTCACTAAATCAGGCCAACTACCGATGTACAGTAAATTTATTGCCATAGCTTTTAAATGAAATTATGAAATACGTGCCAGAATGTTTTTAATGCGAAGGTAAAGCTCTTCAGGATTAAAAGGTTTGACGATGTAGTCATCGGCACCAAGACGCAGGCTTTTGATACGTTCTTTGCTGCTTTCGTTTCCTGAAAGCATGATGATGGGTATGTGGTTAAAAAAACCGCTTGCTTTTGCATTTTCCAAAAATTCGTAGCCATCCATATTGGGCATTTGTATGTCAGCCACAATAAGATCGGGCAGGTTTCCCTCCTCAAGAAATTTAATCCCTTCAAGGCCATCATTTTTTGTAATTACATCAAACTCCTTTCCGAGGAAGTTTTCTAAAAGCATTCTGATGCTTTGCTCATCGTCAATAATAAGTATGGTTCTTTTCATAGATTTATTTCATAAAATGATATCACATTGAGAACAAAAATAACCAATATAATTGAAATAGCTGCAAATAAAGGGAAAGAAATTAACCGGGGTATCCGAATTTCAGAAAAAAGCAAGCTACTCTTAGGAAGGGTTTAGTTGCGTTGACGGATCAAGATTACTTAAAAGTACCGAAAACTTATCGACGTTAAACGGTTTATTTATAAAAAAGTTGATGCCCGCCTCGTTTAGTTTAGCGATGTTATTTTTATCGGAATTGGCCGAAACGGCAATAATGGTGGCCGGCTTTTTTAAGGGGTTCAGCTTTTCGTATTCTCTAATCAACCTGGCTGACTCATATCCATCCATTACCGGCATTTGTATA
>JALVAQ010000295.1 GCA_027011095.1 Bacteroidales bacterium | reverse complement strand
CCCCCGATGCCGCCCGTTGTCCATTTAAAGAATAACCGTTCCAAATGGCCTGTCCTCCTTCCGATTTGGTGGCATAAACGGCATTTCCGTATGAGTCGGTTATTTTTACATCTGCATTGTTTACCAATCCTTTGATGGCGATGGGGCCGTTATAATCGGGGCGAACCGGGTTGGGGTAAGCATAAACGCTGTCGTTGGTGGGTTTTGGAGGGGTTGCTTCCCCTTTGTACGATATAATACCGTTGGTGGTACCGATAAATACTTCGCCATCGTCGTTAATGGCTATGCTGATAATGCTGTTTGATAGCAACGGGCTGTTTTCGGCTGTAAAATGTTGTAGCTCTTTAAGCCCATCGGGCGAAAACTGAAAGATGCCGGCACGCTCGGTGCCTACCCATTTGTTGTTTGCACCATCAACGGCAATGGCGGTAACCTGTTCGGTTTCCAAAAGATAATCGGCCAGGCCGGAACCATCGTTTCGGGGTACTAATATTTGATGGGCATCAAAATCGGCGCCGGGAGTAAATATCTGTTCCGGACTTGAAAAAACACATATACCTTTATCTGAACCAATCCATACTTCACCATCCTGATCGGTAGCCATGGCAAAAACGCCTGTTCCGGGAATAGCTCCGTTTCCTGTAGAAGAACTTAACGTTTTGGCCTGATCGTCAGTAGGGTCATCAAGGGTGTTATTATCGTTAAAAACAACGATAAACCCCTCTTTTCGTTTTATAATCCATTTTTGATTTTGATGATCGACCATCAATGTTGAAATGTCTATTCCGCTAAGTCCTCCACCAAGGTTAAACGATTTCCAGGTGCCATCGGTTTGCAATACCGACAACAGCTCCGGGGAACCGGAATTGGCAACCCAAAGGTTACCATTCATATCGTATGCCAGGCCGCTTACAAGGGTTAAATAATTTGCGGCAATCCACGGCCTGAGAGTGCTGTTTCCTGCATCATAAATTGTTGATACCTCACCGTTTTCAAATTTAATAAGGCCTTTGCCCCACGTACCTATATAAGCTATATTATGATTGGATTGGTCAACTTTTACACAAACTAAATCGGTAATGGTGTCGAGTGCTGCGGTATTGTTGTGGTTGTGGGTAACCCATTCATCATCAATAAAAGAAAAAGCTCCGTCGTGCATGTACAATTTTCCCCAGTTTGAGTTGTGTCCGCCGGCAGCAACCCATACATTGGTTCCTCCAATATCCATATCAAAAACCGAGGGTGTTCCGGGGCCGTTGGGACGAATACGCTCTCCGCTCCATCCATTACCCCACACCTTTATGAGGCCCAGATAATTATCGCCAACCCAATAATCGCCATTGTCATCCAAATCGGCTGCAAGGGGTCGCAACGACATTTCGTCGGGTTTCCAAATTTTAAAACTGTTTTCAGGGTTTTTGTCGGCCGAAAATACATCGTATCGTTCGGATATTAATAACTTTTCGTGCGAGGCGTTTAGCTGAAAGTGCCGGGAGTGGTTGTCGGGTAAATAGTAGTTCCATACTGAACCGTCATATTGATAAAGTGTGTCGCCATCAAAGCCTTCGGCCTGATAGTTGACAATTACTTTTCCATCGAACATTTCAACCTGATTAAAAAAGAGGTTTGGGTTTGGCAGCCGGTTATCTTTATGCCATTGATTAAAATCGGCAAGGTTAGGCGAGTCGATTTTTGCATAATAAATTCCCTTTTCAGTGGCTGCAAAAAATACGGTGTCGTTATAAGCCAAATCCTGTACATTGATAAATCCGCCGTCAGGGCCAATGTACCATGTGTCGCGTATTTCAAGTTTGGAAAGATCTAATACCACAATACCAAAACCACAGCTCAAATAGGCCAGGTTATCTTTAAACATGATGTTATTAATGGTTTTGTTTCCAAGAATTTCTTTGTTTTTAATGTCGGCAATATTAATTATGGAACCATCACTCTTGATAAGATCCATGTTGGTATTGTTGTAGGCGATAAGCAGCGACCCGGTTTCGGTATGATAGGCTATTTTACTGATTCCTATATCATTTAACCCTTTAACTTTATCAATACGTTCAATCCTGTTATCGCCGGAGTTATAGGTAAAAATATCGAAGGGAGTGGCAGCGTAAACAGTATTATCGCCGGTAACCACATCAATAACTTTTTGATAGGGCAGATGCGTGCGCCATTGTCCGATACCAATTTGC
>JALVAQ010000294.1 GCA_027011095.1 Bacteroidales bacterium | reverse complement strand
CCTCCAAATCAGTATCAAACGACTTTAAAAAGCCTTCAGCCATTTGACTCCGACAGCTGTTGCCTGTACATAAAACCAATATTTTGGTACGCCTGTTATTTGTCATATTCAATTATTTAACATCGTAAATATACGATGATTAAGCATAAATTTTTTTAAATTTTACATGAATTACTCTCCATATTAATATCGAAAAACTCACAAAACAGTTCTTTTGCCTTTTGCCAGTTTTGGTGATGAATACAGTATTTTACTTTTGGCGGGTTTATTTCACCGGTAATAAGGCCTGCATCTTTAAGCTCTTTCAAATGCTGCGAAATGGTTGATTGTGCCAACGGAAGGTAGTCCATTAAATCGCCTGTATGGCAATAGGATTGCTCACTTAGGTATTTGATAATTTTAATCCGTGTGGGATGCCCCAACGCCTTTGCAAAGCGAGCCAATGCTTCGGTTTCTTGTAAATAGTCAATATTTGTTTTGCTTCTTTTCATATTGTAATTGTTCATCGCAAATTAACGATGTTAATTTCAATAAACCAAATTTTTTTTCCAACAAACAGGTTAATTATAAGAACCTAACTGGCCACCTTAAGTTTCGATACATTTGCCTGTACAAACTTTTCCTCAGCGTAGCGACGGGTAACTCTAAACGTTTTTCTGTTCTTTTTATCCGAAGGCAACTCAAACATGGCATCCATTAAAATTGCTTCCAGTATTGAGCGTAAGCCCCTTGCTCCGAGTTTAAACTCAATGGACTTTTCAACAATAAAGTCATACACCGACTTCTCAAAGGTAAGTTTGATGCCATCCATTTCAAAGAGTTTCTCAAACTGCTTAATCAGAGCATTTTTAGGCTCTAAAAGTATTTTTCTCAAGGCAGCCTCATCCAATGGATTGAGATAAGTAAGGATAGGAAGACGACCTACTATTTCAGGAATAAGGCCGAACTTTTTAAGATCCGCCGGCGAGATGTACTGTAACAGATTTTCTTTATCAACCTCATCATCTTTGTGGCCTGCAAAAGAGTATCCTACCACCGAAGTTCGTAACCGCGCGGCAATAATACGTTCGATGCCCTGAAAAGCACCACCGGCAACAAACAGAATATTTTTTGTATTTACCTGAATCATTTTTTGTTCGGGATGTTTACGGCCACCCTGCGGAGGTACGTTCACGATGGTTCCTTCCAACAGTTTAAGCATGGCCTGTTGTACCCCTTCGCCCGAAACATCGCGTGTAATGGAAGGGTTGTCGCTTTTACGGGCAATTTTATCAATTTCATCAATAAAAATAATGCCGCGCTCGGCAGCTTCAACATTGAAATCGGCAGCTTGAAGCAACCTGCTTAAAATGCTTTCCACATCTTCGCCCACATACCCGGCTTCGGTTAAAACTGTGGCATCGGCAATGGCAAACGGAACGTGCAACATACGGGCAATGGTTTGTGCCAGCAAGGTTTTACCGGTGCCTGTTTCACCAACCAAAATAATATTAGATTTATCAATTTCCACCTCTGTGGCCATGGCATCGTGGCCAATACGTTTGTAGTGGTTATAAACGGCAACCGAAAGAATTTTTTTTGCCTGCTCCTGCCCTATCACATACTGGTCGAGAAAGGCTTTTATTTCAGCCGGCGTTTTCATTGTATCGAGCGAAGGCATATCAAAACCTTTGCCTTTCGACTTGAATTCCTCTTTAACTATCTGATAAGCCTGATCAACACATTCGTTACAAATATGCCCGCTAAGCCCTGAAATAAGCAGTCCTACTTCCGATTGAGGCCTGCCACAAAAGGAGCAGTGCTGTTCTTTAATATTTTTTTTTGCCATTTTTTTGTGTCGGTATTTGCTTGCAAAAGTACTAAAAGAAATTGCCATCTATAAACCCTTTTTATTGATGATAAGCCGATGGCTTTTCACGGGTTTACAGATGGCAATTTTAAAAATGTATTTTTATTTTGTTTTTTTTCTTACAAGAATTTCATCAATCATTCCGTAATCTTTGGCTTCTTTGGCTGTCATCCAGTAGTCGCGGTCGGAATCTTTCCAGACTTTTTTATAGGTCTGTCCTGAGTGTTTTGAAATAACCTCGTAAAGTTCTTTTTTGAGCTTTGATATTTCACGGGCAGTAATTTCGATGTCGGAAGCCTGGCCTTGTGCACCGCCCATGGGTTGATGAATCAACACACGGGAGTGGGTAAGTGC
>JALVAQ010000293.1 GCA_027011095.1 Bacteroidales bacterium | reverse complement strand
CTTTAAATGGTATTGCTTCTTTATAAAAATAAATGTACTTTTACATTGATGTATTTATCCGTTTTCAGACTCCTGATAATTAATTGATAGTCTTTAATTTATAACAATTCTATTATGAAAAAGAGCTGTATTATTTTATTCGTTCTATCTGTTTTATTGTTTAATGGCAATGGTTTTTCACAAACAACCTCGTTACAAAAGGATATTATTAATATTTATCCGAAAAACCACTCTGTTTTTGTGAATACCAAAAGCCCTTTGATTTTTAATGTTAGCAAAACATTTCTTAACTCCGGGCTTCAAAATGTCAACTTCAGGGTTACCGGAACAAAAAGCGGCACTCATGAAACCACAAGAAAAATTGCCCGTAACGGCAAAACCCTGCTTATAAAGCCAGACACTCCTTTTATGCCTGCCGAAACTGTTTTGGTTGAAGTTATAAAGAACACAAAACCTGAAAACATTTTGATTTCATACTCATTTTCCACAAGGCCCAACACACAGCCTTTACTTTCAAGCAAGGAGATGTTACATAACAGCCTCGGTAATGCTCAATATTCAGCTGAGCAGACGTGCCAGAGCAGAGAAAGCCTGCTGGGAGACCCCAATTTACCGGAAGATTTTCCAAAGTATTACGTAAGCGAGAAAAACAACCCCGGGGTGGGGCATTATTTTGTTAATGCACTATCGCGAGACACAGCCAAAGCAGAATACAACCTGATTATCGACACAACCGGATTCCCCGTATTCTATCAGCACTTTCCTCCGCATCATCGCGAAAACTTCTTTACATATCACCCAACAGTTGAACTGCTTACCTATTATGATGAGTCGATTTACAAGTTTGTTGCACTAAATAACAATCTGGAAAAAGTTGGCACCTACGAAGCCATCGGCTATTTTACCGACCTCCACGAGTTAATTTTAGATGAAGACGGTTCTTACTGGCTATTTGGATACGACACCGAGCCTGTTGACATGAGTCAGATTTATCCGGGAGGCTGTTCGTCAGCGTTGGTTACAGGAACTATTATTCAGAAGATTGATGCCGACTCAAACCTTGTGTTTGAATGGTCATCGTGGGATCATTTCAGTATTTTAGATGCCGACACGGGTATTGTTGATTTAACAAAATGTCAATTCGATTACTGCCATGGTAATGCCCTATCGTTCGATTCCGTTGGCAACGTGCTGCTTTCAAGCCGGAACATGTCGGAAATCACTAAAATTGATGTTCAAACAGGCGACATTATCTGGCGAATGGGCGGCTATCACAATCAGTTTACCTTTACCAACGACACCATCCCGTTTAAAGGTCAGCATAATATTAAATATCTCGGCTCATCACTTTATTCGATGTTTGATAACGGAAACTCAAGGATGCCTCCTTTTACCCGGGCCATAACCTATCAGCTTGACGAAACAAATATGACAGCCACATTGGTTGAAGATTTTCAACAAAACGATCCACCCGATTTTACCCCGTTTATGGGTAGCAATCAAAAACTTGAAAATGGTTCGCATTTGATAGGATGGGCCTTTAACCTGGAAAAATATGCAATTACGCAGTTCGATATAAACGGCAACGTTGAATTTGAAATAAAACCGGTTGACACCTTTAGTCTGATTAGTTATCGAGCTACCAAATATGTTTGGGAGACTTCTCTTTTTAACTTTAACACTGATACCCTTAATTTAGGAACTAATATTCTGATTGGCGACTCGGCTTTCACACAGGCATGCCTTGTAAACCAATCGGATAACCCCATTGAAATAAACGGGTATTATTGTACCGACAGCACATTTACGTTGGCAACCCCTTTACCATTTACTCTTGAAGGTAACAGCTGCGACACGATAACAATACATTTTAAACCGGTTAATACAACACCTGTTTCAGCTGTCTTTTCCATATATCATCAAACCGATTCAATCCGTATTGCCTGCCAAACCAGAGTTTTAGGCGGAGGAATTATTGATAATATTTTTACCAATAAACAACCCGATAAAAAATTGTTAATAGCACCCAACCCATGCAGTACGCAATGTAACATTTCATTTAATGACGGGTCTGCCATTAACAGACTAAAAGTTTTTAGCTTAGAAGGGAAATTAATTAAAGATATTACCGTTAATAACAAGCGTTCCATAACCTTATCAAAAATGCAACAGGGCGCATGGTTGGTAAAACTTTTTGGTAAAAAGTCGTTTGCCACAGGAAAATTAATTGTCAGGTAAAATAAAGTCGCTTTTTGCTAATTTTGTGTTTTTTAAAATGCATGTTCATGTTGAACCGGTACCGGATATCCATATCCCTTTTATTGCTGATGGTTACTGTGGCTTTCATGCCGGTAATCAGTGCTCAGTCGATGGCTGACTCGGTGCTAAAGCCCAAACCTGAAATTGATTCGACCCACGTTTATTACTATAAAGGAACCCTGTTAAACTTTAAACTTGATTCGTTAACACACATCGACACCTCCACCCTTGAATCGCATCAATACGATTTGCTCTATCGTAACAACCGTAATTTCTCCACCCTGAGTAACATTGGGCAGGCTCATACAAATTTAACTTTTTCACCCATGTTGCAGCCGGGTTTCCTGATGAGCTGGCCTTACTACCAAAGTTATTTAATCTCAAACCGGCAGGTCAGGTATTATAATCTGTTAAAACCTTACACCGAGCTTTTTTATGTGATGGGGCCTAAAAAGGAGCAGGATTTTCAGGTTAGTTTTAGTCGCGATTTGATTAAGGGTTTAACCTTTGGGATGAATTTTTATTTGATTAGCTCACCCGGCGAATATAAACGAAGCTTCACCAATAACAACTCGGGATACCTCACTCTGGGATACTTCACCCCGAAAAAGCGATATCATGTCAATATCAACTATCTGTTTAACAAGATGCAACTACAGGAAAACGGTGGCATTTCGGATGATTCCTATTTTACCGAAAATAAAGAGTCGGACAGGGCTGTTATTCCCGTCAACCTTACCAATGCTGAAAATACCATTAAAGAAAGCGGAATTTTTGTTGAGCAGTTTTTTAACCTCAGCAAGCCACACACAAAATCAGACACTTCCAACCGGTTGGATTTGGGAAGCATTTCGTATGCTTTTCAATACAAAAAAAATTCGTACCTTTTTACCGACCGCGACCCGCTGGCACCCCTATACGACACTTTGTATCCGCCAACCGACAGCATGCAAACCTACGACTCCACGGCAGTAAAATTTATTAAAAACAGCATTGGATGGACAACACTGGGTTATGGAAAAAACATCGACCAAAAACCTTTTTACCTGTATGCCAATTTAAACCACAGCAACATAACCCAACTGTTGCCCGGCGACAGCATCACTACCGTTTGGAATCAGGTAAGTGTATCGGGAGGAATTGGTATCAATATTAAAAAAAGCTTTTACCTAAAGGGAAGCGGATATTTGTATTTCAGTGGTTATAACGCAGGCGATTTCGGCTTAAAAGGAACTATCAATCAATATATTGGCAACAAACACCGAAATATTGGAGAGTTAAATTTAAGTATTAAACTGATTTCAAAAACTCCCTGGTGGTTTTACCAACATTTTAGCTCGAACCATTTTAAATGGAACAATAGTTTTAGCAAAGAGGCCTATCTTATTTTGCATGGAGATTACCGATACAAAAACATACAGGCCGGAGTTGATTTTACTACAGTTGGAAACTATACTTATCTCAACGACAAGCTAATACCCTCACAAGCTGAAAATGCCGGAACAGTTCTGAAAATTTATCTATCGGGAAATGCGAACCTGAAAAAGTTTGGTGTCGACACCCGGCTTACCTATCAGGCTACCAGTATGCCGTCGGTAATAAGGGTACCGGCTTTTAACGGCTCCATGAACCTCTATTTTAAAAGCCCTGTTTTTAAGCATGCCGCCACCCTGCAAACCGGCGTGCAACTGCGATATTTTACGGCTTACTATGCCAACGCTTACATGCCTGAAATCAGAGCCTTTTATTTGCAAAACGACGTGTTAATCGGTAACTATCTATGGGCCGATGTTTATGTAACCTTAAAGGTTAAGCGAGCACGGTTATTTATTAAGATGCGCAATGTAACCGGCTATTTTGAAGGCTACAACTACTGGCTCGCACCACATTATCCCGACCGGGATGCGGGATTCTATTTTGGCATATCGTGGCGGTTTCATGATTAAACCGGCCAGATAAATCTTCCTGATCTAAGATTTACAATTATCTGCCAATTATCACCGATTTACTGTCATAAGTAAAGGTCCCAAAATAACCCAAGGCGTTGTTACTCACATTGCTAATGGGGTTGTATGGAGTGGATCCCATACCACCCTGGCTCAACGCATCGTTCAGGGTTCTGAAATAGTCGTAAGTGGCCTTACCAACAGCACTAAGGCTGATTAATACAGTGTCCTTAGTATTTGCTCCCACGCCAAAAAACGGATAGGCAATATGTTTTCCATTGGCAAATTCGTCTGACAAAAGATAGTATTTTCCACGTCGGCCTTCCACCTGTTCACCATTCACGTTCACACTAAGCAAATAGTAGTTCCTTCTGTTCGGGTCATCCTTAAAATAGCAATGAAAATCGTAATGTGTATCGTATTCATCTTCACCATGAGGACCCGAATTTCCAAATTCGCTGACCGAATAGTTGAGTGAATCAATAAAAACCTGCCGGGGTAAACTGTCGGAAGCGGTATAAACCTGATTGTTGTATTCAAGATGCAGCGTGTATAAAGAATTTGGTACTGCCTGCAACGTTGATGTTCTAAACAATCCGTTTCCAACATTAATTAGCGTGTCAGTTTGTCCCAAACTGTTGGTAATGTAGCCACCGGCATTGGATACAGGCTCTATACCATTACCGGTAAAAAAGTCGCCTGAGGTTGACAGTTGTACAAAAAACGGCCCGTTTCCAAGGGTAACGGCACCTTCAACAACAAGACGTGGTTCCGATTCGTTAAGATTGATGTCGATTACCTTTTCGCACGCTGTAAAAAGCAGCATAACCAAAACGGATAAATAGATGATAGTTTTTTTCATTGGTTTAAAATTTAAAATTCCAGGTAATGGATGGCACAATGGAAAACAGATACAGCTTTACAGCCTGCATGGTTCCCGGTTTATCCGGATTTTCCTGAAAATAGATTGAATAGGCGTTTTCGCGTGCATAAACGTTATAAACCGAAAAATTCCACGACGACTTAAGCTTTTTCGTTTCCTTACTCACAAAGGTCATCCCCACATCCAACCGATGATAATCGGGCATGCGATAACCATTCCGCTCGGTATAAAGCGGAACAATATTACCGTTAACAACATAGCTGCCACTGGGCATGGTTACGGCGTCGCCGGTATAATAAATCCAATTAGCCGAAAAGCTGATTCGCTTATTAAGCTGATACATGGCTACTATTGAAACATCATGAGTTCTGTCCTGCCGTGCCGGATACCAGTTACCATGATTTATTTCATCAAACAGCCGTTCGGTTTTTGAAAGCGTATAGCCAACCCATCCGGTAAACTTTCCAAGACGTTTTTTTATAAAAACTTCCATTCCGTACGAGCGGCCATCACCAAATGTAATATCCGCCTCGATATGAGGATTTAAAAATATATTGGCACCATCTTTAAAATCAATTTGATGATGCATGGTTTTGTAATAAATCTCAACGTAACTTTCAAATGTGTTGTTTTTAAAGTTCCTAAAATATCCAAGCGAAACCTGGTTGCTTGTTTCCGGTTTAATAATGGAGCTGCTTGGAACCCAAACATCGGTTGGACTGTCGGATGTGGAAGTAGAAAGCAGGTGGACATTCTGTGCCATTCGCTGATAAGAGGCTTTAACCGAGCTTGTTTCGTTAAGCATATAGCTTACTGACAATCGTGGTTCCGGTTCGAAATAGGACTTAATCAACGCTCCCGATTGATATTCGGTTTCGCTTATCACACCGCCATCCGAATTATATTGATAAACCGTACCCGGCCCAATGCTGTTGTACATTGAAACCCTAAACCCATAAGTAAGTTTTAGCCGCGTGCCTATTTTTTGGTTGTTTGAAACATAAACAGCACTTTCGTAACCCCGTTTCTTTTCGAGAATTATATCGGGAATGGAGCTTGTTCCTTCGGCAAGCCGTTCGCCCGGCATAAAGGTGTGGTGAATGATGTTAAAACCAAATTTCACCGTATTGTTGGTGTTAAAAAAGTAGGTAAAATCCTGTTTAATGTTCCAGTCGTTTATACCCGACTCCAACGAAATTTTTAGGTTTTGCTGTTCAACTTTAATAAGGTAGTCGTACGAGCTGTATATAACGGACGTATTTGAAAAAAGTCTGCTGTTAAAAATGTGGTTCCATCTAAAAGTACCTGTTGCATTACCCCAAGAAAAACCAAAGTTACTGGTTCCCAATTTATCACGTCCAAAATAGCCCGAAAGAAAAATCCGGTCGTTTTTACCGATTTTGTAATTGGCTTTGGCGTTAAAATCATAAAAATAGAGCGTATTGTTTTTAAATTCCTTTTTGGATAGCCGTAAAAACAGATCGGCATAGGTTCGTCGTCCCGAAACAATAAAAGAGCCTTTATCCTTAACAACAGGCCCTTCAAGGGTAAGCCGCGAGGAGATTATGCCCAATCCACCAGAGATACTGTACTTTTTTGAGTTTCCATCATTCATATATACATCCACTACCGAAGACAACCTGCCACCAAACTCGGCGGGAATACCTTCTTTGTATAACTGAATATCCTTTAGAGCGTCGGAATTAAAAACCGAAAAGAAACCAAAGAGATGCGATGCATTGTAAACCGGTGCCTCATCCAGCAAAATAAGATTTTGGTCGGTATTTCCGCCTCGTACAAAAAAGCCTCCTTTACCCTCTCCCCCACTGCTTATTCCGGGCATCAGAGTAAGTGTTTTAAGCACATCCTGTTCACCAAAAAGAATGGGGATTTTATTAATTTTTTTCACATCCATTTTTACAACGCCCATACTCGACGACCTCACGTTGGCATCATCGGCATCTCCTTTTATAACAACCTCGTCAAGGTTCGTTTCCACCGTTTTTAACTCAATGTTTAGCATACTGTTAGCGGTCAGGTTTATTTCCTTTTCTACCGATTGATATCCCACAAAAGAAAAACGCAAGTGATAAATTCCCGAAGGGATGGTTATAGAATAAAAGCCGTAACTATTGGTAACAGTTCCCGTTTTTAATTCGCTGATGTATATGGTGGCACCAATTTGTTCTTCACCCGTGGCAGCATCGGTAACATGGCCGCTCACGGTATATTTTTTCTGACCCAAAACCGTTGCTGTTAGCAGCACAAACAACAATAGAAAAGTAAATTTTGTTTTCAAGAAATGTGTTTTATAAAATGAAAAATAGTATTGCTTTATTGACGTAAAATCCTGTTAATTATTACTTGCTTACCAAAAAAAACATCAACAACACCTCCCGCTACTAACAAATTAAACGGATAAAGTACAAAATCAATAGTGTCAGTTTGTGCTATTCTCCATATAAGAGCTGCTGTTGCTTTTTAGGCAAACTTTTCACCACCAACTCATAGGAGTGGTCAATTAGCTCTTTTACAAAGCTTTCGGAAAGCGACCGGTTGTAAACAACCGTGTTCCAATGCTTTTTATTCATATGCCAACCCGGCATTATCTCCTCATACCTCTCCCGTAAATCAATGGCTTTGGCCGGGTCGCACTTCAGGTTTATTCTTGACGCATTTTCAAGTCCCACAAGGGCAAACATTTTGTTCATCACCTTAATCACCAAGGTCTCTTCATCAAAAGGAAACGACTCTTCAGCCCCTTTTTTTGAAAGGCAGTAAGCTCTTATTTCTTCAACATTCATTTAAAC
>JALVAQ010000292.1 GCA_027011095.1 Bacteroidales bacterium | reverse complement strand
GGTATTGAGTTGGTAAAGCTAGATAGTGAAAAAAAATAATTGTAATAATGTTTCACAGTATCAAATAAATATTTATTTTTGCAGCCCGAAATTTAAAACATCTAACAACAAATTAGAATTATGGCTAATCATAAATCAGCACTGAAAAGAATCAGACAGAGTGAAGCAAGAAAGATGTACAACCGCTATTACGCCAAAACCATGCGTAATGCAGTTAGAAAGTTCAGAAAACTGACTGATAAAAAGGAGGCCGAAGAGCAGTTGCCCAAACTTACTTCGATGATTGATAAGGTGGCTAAAAGAGGCATCATTCATAAAAACAAAGCCGGCAACTTAAAATCGAAGGCTGCCAAATTTGCTCATCACCTTTCGTAGTCTGATTTTTACGTAAAAATATTACTCCCGGATGCATTTGTTGTGTCCGGGTTTTTTTGTTACTTTTAACTCGCCATGAGCGAGAACTACAATAAAAAACCAATCAGCAAATGGGCTGAAGACGACCGCCCCCGCGAAAAGCTGCTGCTTAAAGGAAAACAGGCACTTTCCAATGCCGAACTAATTGCTATTTTAATAGGATCGGGAAACAAAACCAAGTCGGCTGTTGAGCTGGCACAGGAGATAATGGATAAGGCCGGCAACAATCTTATTGAGCTTTCCAAATTATCGGTAAACGACCTCACCTCAAAATTTAAAGGAATAGGAAGTGCCAAAGCCATTTCGATAATTGCCGCTTTGGAGTTGGGCAAACGCAGGTTGATGGCACAGGCACTTGAAAAGAAAAAGATAACATGTAGCCGCGATGCGTTTGATATTTTAACACCCTTTCTCAGCGACCGTTATACCGAAGAGTTCAGAATATTGCTTTTAGACAGGGCCAACAAAGTTATTGCTAATTTGTCCATCGGGCAAGGGGGTTTTTCGGGAACTGTAGCCGACCCCAAAAAAATATTTAAAGAGGCCCTGGCCAATAGTGCTTCCGGTATTATCATTGCCCATAATCACCCTTCGGGAAACCGTAAACCCAGTGATGCCGATATTTCACTTACCAAAAAACTCAAACGTGCAGGTGATGATTTGGAGATACACATTCTCGACCACATTATTGTAACCAACGATGGTTATTACAGTTTTGCTGATGAAGGAGCTTTGTAAATATTATTTGCTTTGTGCACAGAAATTAACCTAAACTCCTGCACAAGCCTTTTCTGTTAAAGGCAATGTAAACGGTTTAAGCCTTCGTTACCCACACTTTGAATAGCCACAACTTTTACAGGTAAGACAGCCGTCCTGATAGATAACCGACTCTTCGCCGCACTCGGGGCATTTGGTTCCGATGGCTTTGGTTCCGTCAGGAATATAACGCTTTAAGGCTCTTACTACGCCGTTTTTCCAGGTGTTAATGGTGTCGTCGTTGGAGTATAAATCGCCTACCAGCTCAATTACGTAAGGCAAAGGCATGCCATGACGCAGCACACCTGAAATCAGTTTGGCATAATTCCAGAATATTTTATCAAACGAACGCGATAAACCTTCAATGGTAACTTTGTAGCCCTGTTTGTCGGCAAACTGGAAATCGTATCTGGTTTCAGCTTTTTCCGACTCTTTTTTAACTTTTAATACCCAGCCTTTTTCAACCCAAGTAGGTAGATAAAAATCGTCGGCTTTTCCGGTAAAAATTTCGTAAGGCTTGTCGTTTAGTTTACCAATAACGGCAATCCATTTTTCGTAATTGTTTTGAAACCTGATGATGTCGGCTTCAAGAACAGATGGACGGCGAGGTGCTCTGGTCTCTTTAAAATCGTTTTCGTTCGCTTCTTCCTCGTTCTTTTTCGGCTTACTTTCTTTACTAATCAATACCCCGTCGCGCGATCCCTCACGGTATATGGTCATTCCTTTGCAGCCGCTTTCCCAGGCAGTAAGGTAGATGTCGCTTACCAGTTTTTCGTCAACTTCTTTGGGAACGTTAACGGTAACGCTGATGGAGTGATCGACCCACTTTTGGATTTTTCCTTGCATGTGGACTTTGTTTACCCAGTCGATATCGGCCGAGGTGGCTTTGTAGTAGGGCGATTTGGCGATAATTTCATTAAAGGCCTTGTCGTCCATGTGTTTAACTTCGTCAACATCGTATCCGTTTTGACGCAGCCACACTTCAAATTTAGGATGAAAAACATTGTATTCTTCCCAGGCATCGCCCACTTCATCAAC
>JALVAQ010000291.1 GCA_027011095.1 Bacteroidales bacterium | reverse complement strand
CAATTAAATGTTGTTGTACCCGTTTTTATTAAAAACGGGTACAACAACATTTTAACAACAAAACTATGCAACAAAAACTTATCATACTTTTACTAATTGCTTTTGTACCGTTTCACGGTTATGGCCAGTTGCAAATTAACTGGCAAAAGTGTTACGGCGGATCAAAAGAGGACGGTGCTCAAAGCCTGATTAAAACCGGTAATGGTTTTGTTATTGTAGGTTTTGCCGGGTCGCACGATGGCGATATTAGCTATTCTCACGGGCTTGGTGATGGCTGGATTGTTAGAACTGATAGTATTGGCAATCTTTTGTGGGAAAAAACTTATGGTGGTTCTGATGCTGAGAATTTTTGGGATGGGTTTTCTACAAATGATGAAACCGGATTTTATTTACTCGGTAGTAGTTTATCCATAGATGGAGATTGTACCGGCAACCCCTATCCCGGTGGAGGAAATGCGTGGGCTGTTAAAACAGATACTTCGGGCAATATTGTGTGGAGCAAAATGTATGGCGGTACCGGCCTTGAAGAAGTAAATGCAGGAACTGCCACAACTGACGGAGGTGCGGTAATTTACGGTTTAACCTCTTCGGATGATGGCGATGTAACCAACTATTACGGTGCTTACGACATGTGGGGCATTAAACTGGACAGCCAGGGCAACAAGGACTGGGATCTGTCAATTGGGACAAGCTCGTTTGATTACGGGAAAATAGTCATTCAAACTTCCGATCACGGATACCTGTTTTCAGGGGGCGCAATGTTTGACGGCACACCGGGTAATATTACCTGTATGCCGCATAATTACAAACCCGAGGCCGTGATAGTAAAAACCGATTCGGCAGGCAACATCGAGTGGCAAAACTGCTACGGGGGATCTGCCGGTGAAATGGCCATGGGTTTGCTCGAAACTGATGACGGCTATCTTTTTTCGGCACTTGCTAAGTCGAACGATGGAGATGTAACCGGCCATCATGGTTGGGATAACATTGACATTTGGCTGGTAAAACTTGATTTTTCCGGAAACATCGTGTGGGAACATTGTTACGGGGGTACCGATTACGATGATGCTTTTAACTTGTTTAAAACCAATGATGGTGGTTACATGGTATTTGGTTTTACCCGTTCGCACGATGGCGATGTAGTAGGAAATCATTCTAACCAATATAAGTCGGATATTTGGATTTTCAAAATTGACAGCGTAGGTAACCTGTTATGGCAGCAGTGTATAGGAGGAGTATCAAATCAGGAAGTATTTAAAGGGGTACAACGCATCAGCGACAGTGAATATGTTGTTGCTGCAACCACCGTAGACGATGGGTTTACGGGTAACATGGATTGTTCTACTCACGGGTTAAATCGTGATTTTTGGTTGTTTAAAGTAACCGACACGAGCACGATTGTCGGTTTATCGGAAGATAAAGCCCTGTTGGAGCAGAAGGTTTATCCTAACCCCGCCCGGGATTATGTAATACTCGAATTGCCTGTTAAGCCCGTGTCGCCTGCTGTTTTTAGCGTACACGATATTTATGGCCGTCTGATAACCACCCTGCCTGTTAAAGCAAAAAAAACCGTGTGGATAACCCGCTCGGTTAAAGCCGGGGTTTATCTTTACACCCTTGCAGGTAAAGGTATAACAGTATCAGGCAAAATTGTGGTGAGGGAATAAAATATAATTACAAAACTATGCAACAAAACCATAAATTCGTTAAAAAGCAGTCTGTACCTTGTAAAATCTCAAACCGGCGCCATTATAGCAACATAAAGAATAATTAATTTGTAGAAATTAAACATATAGGTTACCATTAAATACGAATATCAACTCTTCTGCATTCAAGCACATTGCCAGGTCGCACCAATCCAACCCGCGTACCCAAAACCTGCCAATAAGCTTGCCTGCCCTTACGCCAAAGAAAAGTTATACCATTGAAAAAAGGAAAAAGAAAGACCGGTTGCTAACAACGGCTTATAGTGCATGCCTCACTTACTTGTAATTAAGAAAGATAGTCGTATATTTGGAGGGTATTACAAGTTAAGAAAATTATAAGTAAAAAGCGGCACGCACCATAGCCAAACACGTTAGCGTTCATTGAAAACAAAAAACGTTATTAAAACAAATGTAATGAATCAAGTAAAATTTGTTATTTTTACTCTTCAATAAAAGGAAAATTATGAGTAAAACTAAATTGAATGTAAATGAATTAGAGATTGT
>JALVAQ010000290.1 GCA_027011095.1 Bacteroidales bacterium | reverse complement strand
GTTAATGATTATATTAACTATTTGGTAAGAGCTAAAAATCAACCCCCTCCGAACAACAAATAACGATTAACGATTAACAATTAACAAACAACGATTAACCCATTTCAATTTGGGACTATCAATAAGAAAAATAGATTAAAGTAAAAATAAAACATAAAAACAATGAGTTTTTTCGATTTACAAGGAACACTAAAGCCGCTTACCGCACTGAAACAGTTCGGTAAAAAGCCCCATACTTTAAAGGATATACCTTGGAAAAAACGGGAAGCCTCCGACAATTACAGAGGTTTACATTTTAACGATCTTGATGAGTGTATTGGTTGTGGTAACTGCTCTACCATCTGCCAAAACGCTGCCATCGACATGATAAATATTGAAGGTATTGAAGGTAAAAAAGGCGATTCAGGCCTGCGCCCGCGTGTTGATAACGGACGTTGCTGCTGGTGTGCCCTTTGTGTGGAAGTCTGCCCAACAGGCAGCCTCAGCCTCACCAAAGATTACATCTATATTACTGAAGACCCCGACGCCTTTTTGTGGACGCCCGGTGTAAGTAACCCTGACGGAGAAGAAAGGAAATCATACATAAGTACACATGAACTCTCAATCAACGAGTTCAACCGTGTTCCCATGCCGGAATTGGAAGGCAAAGAGCGTATCAAATCGTTTGCCGAAGTGGTATTGGGTTACAACGAAGAGCAGGCTCGCGAAGAGGCATCACGCTGTATCAGCTGTGGTATCTGTACCGAAGTTTGTCCTGACCACATGCACATTCCCGAATACATCAACGCTATTGCTGCCGGTGATGACAGAGAAGCTGTTAAAATTATTTACGACAACAACCCGTTGCCGGAGATGTGTGGTAAAGTTTGTACCCGCCGTTGTGAAGATGTTTGTGCCATCGCCACCCGTGGTGATTCAGTGGCTATCCGCTGGCTGAAACGTTATGCTACCGAAACAGCTGCCACAGCCGACATTACACACGAAATTGTTAATCCCGAAATCAGAGAAGCCAATGGTAAAACAGTTGGTATTATCGGTGCCGGCCCTTCAGGCCTTACCGCCGCTTACTACCTGGCATTACGTGGCTACGATGTAACCATTTACGAAGCCAGCGCCAAAGCCGGTGGTGCTACCATGTACGGTATTCCTAAATATCGTTTACCCATCGAAAGTCTGGAAAAACAGATTGGCTATATCCAAAGCATTGGTGTTAAAATCAACTTCAACACCAAAGTCGGAAAAGACATCTCCTTTAAAGAGATTTACGATAAATTTGATGCCGTATTTATGGGCGTAGGATTTCCCGATGCATGGCCATTGGGTGTTGACGGCGACGATGCCAAAGGCTCCATGCAGGCTTTCCGTTACCTCTACATGATTAACTCCGGCGAAAAGGTTGATATTGGCGATAAAGTTGTTGTTGTTGGTGGTGGTAACGTTGCCATTGATGCAGCCAGGGTATCACGCCGTTTTGGTGCCGATGTAACCATTCTTTATCGTCGTCGTGTTGAAGACATGCCCGCTGACTGGGAAGAGATTGAAGGTGCAGAAGATGAAGGTATCCATATCATTCCTCAGGGCATTCCAACCAAAATTCATAAAGATGATAAGGGCCATGTAACAGGTATTGAATATCTAAAAGCTGAAATGGTTGCCGATGATAAAGGCGGACGTCCGCGTCCTGTTGCCATCGAAGGTAGTGAAACCATTTTAGAAGCTACAGCTGTAATGGCGGCCATCGGCCAGATGGGTGACTACAGCTTCCTGCCCAAAGAGTTTGAAGATAAAATCAAAATTGAAAGAGGCCGTTTTGTTGTTAACGAAAAACAACAAACCGGCGATCCCAAAGTATTTGCCGGTGGTGATGCTGTTAACCGTACTGCTGATGCTATTTCAGCTATTGCTGATGGTTTCCGCGCTTGTAAAGCAATCGACGAATATTTAAGTAAATAAACTTTTCCAAAGTTCAAAACTTTGGAAAAGTTTATAGGTTATTAAAAAAAGCGGCTCCGTTTGGGGGCCGCTTTTTTTAATAAATAACCCCCACCGAAGCAGGGGTATAGGATTAAAATCCTTCGGCACTTCCGATAATTATCGGGGGCCTTATTGTGATAAGATGTAATGAACACAAATATAGGCCAAAAAATTTAAAATTGCGTTTTTTTTCTTAACTTTCGCATAATTAACTAAAAAACAACTATAACAATATTACTT
>JALVAQ010000289.1 GCA_027011095.1 Bacteroidales bacterium | reverse complement strand
CCCCTACACCCCTCCAAGGAGGGGAATGTGGAATTATTTTTCTGATTTACAATATTTTACATTCACTATCACAAGTTAACTTTAAACGATCTCATTATTATAAATATAATCTATTCTTTAATAATTAAAATTTATTTAAGTGGAGTTTGTTTGATTGGGATGAAGTATTGCATTCAGCTTACAGTAGCGGTAAAGTAATAATTCTACATTCTATGGTGATTAAATTAAACACTTTCTGGTTTTTTAAAAGCAATAAAGTTTTTTATAAATTATCTTTTCTGTTTTATTCAGGTTGAGCACCTCCAAAAATTTATTTCCAAGCATCAAAACAACAATTAACCACCATTAACAAAATTCTTCCCCCTTTTGTTTACCCACCGTGCAACGCTTTATACAATAAATCCGTCTTCTTATTTTATCGTTAAATTTGGGTTTTAATTAACAATCGAAAATTATATTTTGCTTTTTTATTGAAATCCCATTATATTTGCGCATTGAAATATGCAATTTTTTTTAAACAAATCTTTTAAATTATGAGAAAATTATTACTTTTTGTATTGGCCTTAACCGTAGGCGTTGCCGCCATGGCTCAGGTTTCAGTAGTAAAACAATCGGCACTTGCCAACACTGTTAAAAAAGCAAAAACAGTAAAGGTTGATCCAAAACCTTATTTGCAAGCCGAAAATCCTTATGTAACCACCCAAAGAGGTGTTGACAATGTAATTGGAACCACATGGTACGATTTACAGTCAAACTCAACCATGGCTCAACGTATTTGGGTACATGATGACGGTACCATTGGCGCTACCTGGACAAGAGGTGCCGAAACCGGCGTTCCCAACTTTCCTGAAAGAGGTACAGGTTACAACTATTTTGACGGCACATCCTGGGGGCCGGATCCTTCATCGCGTTTGGAAGATGTACGTACCGGATGGCCATCTTATGCTCCTTACGGTGCCAACGGTGAAATTGTTTGTTCTCACATTTCTCCGGGAACTGGTTTGGAATTTTCTTACCGGGATACTAAAGGTACAGGAGACTGGCAGCATTTTACACTATTAGGTCCTTCCGAAGAGCCTGATTTGTTATGGCCTCGTATGATTACTTCCGGCGAAAACCACCAAACCATTCAGGTTATTGCCTGTGTTGGTGCTCCATCACAAAACGGAACTCCTGTTTATGAGGGCTTAAATACTGCTTTGGTTTATTCACGTTCAGACGATGGCGGACAAACCTGGGATCCTGAAAACGTGATTCTTCCCGGTATGAGCTCCGACGAAACCAGTGGTTTTGGTGGTGACGATTATGCCTGGGCTATTCCTCACGGCGACACCATTGCTTTTGTTGCCTTTGGTGGTGTTAAAGATGGTTTTGTTATGAAATCGTACGACAATGGTGATACCTGGGAAAAAGTTACTTTCTATAACAGCCCCATGCCTTTCTTTACAGGAAACGAAGGCACCCTTCCTCAATGTGGTGGTGGTGACGGATACAATGCCGTAGCCATTGACGACGAAGGTATGGTACATGTTGCCTTTGGCCGCCAGATTCATCTTGATGATGACCCGGCTGACGGTTGGAGTTACTATCCTTATTCAGATGGTTTAATTTACTGGAACGAAACAATGGCTCCTTTGGATACCACTCAAATTGGTAACGAAATTATGTTTTCCGACATTGAAAGCACTACCTTATATCAACAAGGACAGTTAGCCGCATGGGTACAACCTCATGGTGACGACACAATTGTTGGGGTTGCTCCTTATTATGCTTCGTTGGTTTCGATGCCTCAGCTGGCAGTTACAAGAGATGGCGATGGAAACAAAATCGTTACAATTTTTTACTCGGGATTAGCAGTTGGCTTTTCCAACGCCGAGTTAAGTCAAAACTACCGTCACATCTGGACACGTAAAACCGAGCTGGATGGTGCTTACAATGACTATGATGATGCAAGCGACCTGACCGGTGATGTTCTTCACCTCTTCAGCGAGTGTGTTTATCCTTCGATGTTCCCTGCCAACGGCACATTCCATATTTTATATGAAACCGATAACCTGCCGGGTAACAGTCTGCAACCTACCGGTGGAAACCACGCCCCTGTAAACAACAACATGGTTTACATGCCCATTACTCCATATCCGGTTGGCATTAACAACCCCAACAGCGTTGCTTTTGATGTAATGCAAAACATGCCTAACCCTGCAACCAACAACACCATGATTGTTGTTAAAACACAAGGTGCTGCAACCATTAACCTCACCATCAGCAATATGCTGGGACAACAGGTTTATTCAACACAGGAAATGGCCAATGCTTCGGGAGCTTATACATTTAATGTAAATGTTTCTGACTTCAACACAGGCGTTTATTTCTACACAGTAACCGTTGGTGAAAAATCAGTTTCCAAAAAAATGATTGTTAAATAGTTTTTCACTGTTTAAAATAAAAAAGGCTGTCACTTTGTGACAGCCTTTTTTATTTAGTAACACCCCATTTTGGGGGCTTACTGTTTTGTTGTTACATCCACCGGGCTTCACCCTGTGCTAATCAAATAGCATCCCTATCGGGACTTTGTCAACGTTGCTGCAAATTTCAAAAAGTAAGGTTCTAAAATCCCCGAAGAGAATGCAATATGAATAACCATACATGCTAACGTATGGAAAATTCGGACGGGCATCAAAGTACAAACCCCTTCCAAAAAACAATAGGTGTCCATTGTTTAAGATTGCCACATATCCCATTCCCTAATCGTTGAAATCCTCCCTTAATAATGGCAAAACAAGTTCTCAAGAATATCGAAATTTTTCATACCTTTGTAACAAACAGTAAAGGTTATGATCGCCACTACCATTACATTGCCCAAGTACATTTTTCTTAACATTAAGAAACGGGATTCATTTCATTTCTAATTAAAGGGCATCAAAATATTATCCTGCCCTCATTTTTATCCCCTTAATTATTATTTTTAATTATTTAATATTAATTAGTTATGAAATTACCATTTGCAGAATCATACAAAACAAAAATGGTGGAAACCATTCATCGCAGTTCTCGCGCCGAGCGCGAACAATGGATTAAAGAAGCCAAATACAATCTTTTTAATTTAAGAAGCGAACAGGTTTTTATCGACTTGCTTACCGATTCGGGAACCGGCGCCATGAGCGACAAACAGTGGTCGGAAATGATGCTTGGCGATGAAAGTTATGCCGGAGCATCTTCATACTACAAACTTAAAGATGCCATAAAAGATATTACAGGATTCGAATACTTTTTGCCCACCCATCAGGGAAGAGCAGCCGAGAATGTACTGTTTTCAACTTTGATTAAAGCGGGCGATGTGGTTCCGGGAAACTCTCACTTCGACACAACCAAAGGCCACATTGAATTTCGTCACGCTCATGCTGTTGACTGTACCATTGACGAAGCTTTTCATACCGAACTGGACTATCCTTTTAAAGGAAATGTTGATTTAAATAAACTTGAAACGGTACTGAAACAGTATCCCAAAGAGCAAATTCCACTTATAATAGTAACCATCACCAATAACACTTCCGGAGGTCAACCGGTTTCGATGAAAAACATGCGTGAAGTACATGCCATGGCAGCTAAATATGGTATTCCCGTTTACTTCGACTCGGCTCGTTTTGCCGAAAATGCCTATTTTATAAAAATCCGTGAAGAGGGTTATGCTGACAAATCAATCCGCGAAATTGTAAAAGAGATGTTTTCGTATGCTGATGGCATGACCATGAGCAGTAAAAAAGATGCCATCGTTAATATGGGTGGATTTATCGGATTTAACAATAAAGAAGTTTACGACAAAGCCACCATGTATAATATTCTTTTTGAAGGCTTTATTAATTATGGAGGCATGTCGGGAAGAGACATGAATGCCCTGGCACAAGGGCTTTATGACGGCACGGAATTCAATTACCTTGAAACACGTATTAAACAGGTAGCCTATCTGGGTCAGCAGCTGCGTGATTATGGTATTCCAACGCAATATCCGTTTGGCGGACATGCCATTTTTATTGATGCTAAAAAGTTTTTACACAATGTTCCAAAGGAAGAATATATTGCCCAGACACTGGGTGTTGAATTGTATATTGAAGGTGGTGTAAGAGGAGTGGAAATAGGCACCATCCTTGCCGACCGCGATCCCGATACAGGCAAAAACCGCTATCCTGATTTAGAACTATTAAGGCTGGCTATTCCGCGCAGGGTTTACAGTAACAACCACATGGATTACATTGCTGCCTCACTGATAAATGTTTTCGATCGTAGAAACGAAATAAAACGAGGATTTAAAATTTTAAAAGAAGCTCCTATATTAAGACATTTTACCGTGGAATTGGAAAAACTTTAAACAACCAAATTATTAAATAGCCTGTCTTTGATTAAAAATACTACTTTATGAAAACATTTTTAACCCTTGCTTTAATATTTGTATTTTCCATTACATTCTCACAGGAAACACATTATCAAACTATTAAAGCGGCATTAAAAGTTACAGCTACTAAAGATGGCCGGCAATTTAATTGGGAAAACAAAAACCTTGCTATTCGTCTCGATTATAAAACGGGTAACTTTATTGCTCGCATTAACAGTAACGACTTTACCGCTCCTGAGGCGGGTAAAGACAATACTGAACCGGATGCTGATGTTGAAAGAAACTATGTTTTTAAAGGAATTCTTCCTGTAAGACAGCTTATCAACCAAAAAAGCATCACTCAAGGCCATACCGTTGAAATGCAATTAATTTGTGATGAGTTAATGCTAAACGAAGCGGTGCAATTTCAAATGTCGGTAACCAGGCCAGGGACAGGCAATTATCGAATTTTTACACTGTCGGGTAAGTTGTATAACGACGAAGTTAACATCCCTGCTTTTAAAGATTATGATAACGAAATCAACCTGTTTATTATTTTTAACGCCATTAACAGCAATTAAGCAGTTTGGGTTAACAGATTAAAGGCTAATTTTGGCTAATTTTCAAAATTAATTTTAGTGTTGCACACACAGAAATAATGATTACTTTTGCAGCGTTTTAGTAAACACGCAATTACACAGGCAATGTCAAAGTCGTTGGTTAGTATTTTTTCAGGCCGTTCAAGCCGTTATTTAGCAGAAAAAATCGCTAAAAGTTATGGTGTTGAGCTTGGAAAATCCATTGTGACCGAATTTTCCGATGGTGAGTTTCAAACATCCTTTGAAGAAAATATCAGGGGACGCGATGTATTTATTATTCAATCTACCATCCCTCCCACCGATAACATCATGGAATTATTAATGATGGTGGATGCAGCCCGCAGGGCTTCAGCACGAAAAATAATTGCCGTGTTGCCCTATTTTGGCTACGCCCGTCAGGACAGAAAAGACAAACCCCGTGTTTCAATTGCATCAAAACTAATTGCCAACCTGTTGGTAACAACCGGCGTTACAAGGATCATTACATTGGATTTACATGCTGACCAAATTCAGGGGTTTTTTGATATTCCTGTTGACCACATGTATGCCTCAAATATTTTTGTCCCTTATATAAAAGAGCTTGGCCTTTCCGACCTGATGATGGCTTCGCCCGATACGGGAGGAACCAGAAGAGCGGCATCCTATGCCAAATCGTTGGGAACCGGTTTTGCAATTTGTTACAAACAGCGTAACAAACCCAATGTAATTGAACAAATGCAATTAATTGGTGATGTGGAAGGAAAAAATGTAATTTTACTTGACGATATTATTGACACCGCAGGTACCATAACAAAGGCTGCCGAACTAATTATGGCAAACGGAGCCAAAAGTATTCGGGCTTTTTGTACACATCCTATTTTTTCGGGCGATGCCTATAATAGAATTTCCAAATCACCCTTTACCGAGGTTGTTGTTACCGACACCATTCAGTTAAAACAAGATTGTTCAAAAATAAAAATCCTTTCAACAGCCGATCTATTTGCAGAAGTAATAAGGAGAGTTCAAAACTTCGAGTCAATAAGCTCGTTGTTTAATAAATAATTCTAATACACATTTTAAATTAAATTTTATGAAAACAGTATCATTGAGCGGTTCTCTTAGAGAGAACGTAGGGAAAAAAGATGCTAAACGAAGCAGAAAAGAGGGAAAAATTCCCTGTGTAATTTACGGTGGTGAGTCACAAATTCATTTCACCCTTCCCGAACTTGCAGTGGATAAAATTATTTTTACCCCCGAAGTTTTTATTCTTAACATTACCATCGACGGTAAAGAGTACCAAACAATTTTGCAGGATATTCAATACCACCCTGTTACAGACAAGGTGCTTCATATTGACTTTCTTGAAATTACAAAAGGTAAAGATGTTGTTGTTGGCCTTCCTGTTAAATTCGATGGTGTAGCACCCGGACTTATCAAAGGAGGCAAACTGCAAGTTAAATATCGTAAGCTGCGTGTAAAAGGCAAAATTGAAGATATGCCCGAATTTATTACGTTGGATGTATCTAAGCTTGACCTCGGCAATTCCATTAAAGTAAGAGACCTAAGCCTCGACAAAATACAAGTTGTTGAAATACCCAACGCAGTTGTGGTTCAGGTTAAAATGGCTCGTGGTGCCGGTGCCGGAGAAGAAGAGGAAGAGGAAGAAGGCGAAGAGGGTGAAGAAGCTCCTGCAGCTACCGAAGAATAAACACCTCATTTTAAATAATAAAAAGGCAAAGCATTTGGTGTTTTGCCTTTTTTTTGTTCTTTTGATTTATGAAATATTTGATTGCCTGCTTAGGAAACATTGGTGCCGAATACGAAAACACACGGCACAATATTGGATTTAAAATTGCCGATGCGCTATCCAACGACCTTGATGCCGGGTTTAAAGTTGAGCGTTTGGCATCGGTATGCCGGGCTAAATACCGCTCGCGAACACTGGTTATTATTAAACCGACTACCTATATGAACCTAAGCGGTAAAGCGGTAAAATATTGGTTAGAGCATGAAAAAATTCCTTTGGAAAACCTTTTAGTAGTTCTTGATGATATTGCTTTGCCTTTTGGTATATTACGTTTAAGGCCAAAGGGAAGCGATGCCGGCCACAACGGGTTAAGCCATATTATTCAAACCATCGGAACCAGCCGGTTTGCAAGGCTGAGGTTTGGTGTTGGAAACGATTTTAGAAGAGGCTATCAGGTTGACTATGTGTTAGGAGAATGGCCAAAAGAGGAAGAGAAAGAACTGCCCTTTAAAATTAACACGGCCATTGAGATAATAAAAAGTTTTACCACCATCGGGCTGGAACGAACAATGAATATGTTCAACAAAAAACCGAACTAAAAATCTGCCCGGCTAGCAACACTCTTTGTTTTTGATGGTTGAGTAGTCATATTGACATCAAACATTTCCTCAATTTTTTCCTTTGCTCTTTTTTTAACTTCAGGAGTTATGGCCGAAGAAACACTGGAAACAGCATAGCTTAAAAAGGCTGCATCATCTGAAAAACCAAGCACCGGTATAAAATCGGCAATCAAATCGGTTGGTAAAATAAAATAACCCAACGCGGCAGTAATAATCAGCTTATTGCGCAAAGGAACCGTTTTGTCAGCAAGCAAATAAAAAAGCAGCATAACATAAAACAAAATTTCAGCGCCTAATTTTAGCCCGACTTTACTAACCTTAGCAAACAAATCGTGTTCCGAATAAAACTCAACATACTTCCGAAGTGTTGAAAATTTAACGGGTTTCTTATATTCGTTTTGCCAATGATACATTTAAAATAAAAATTAAAGGTTGATTAAACAGATTTGTAATGCAAATATAACGATAATTATTGACCTTGGTAAAAAATAGGTTTGTTTACATCATAAACAAGCCACAAATAAGCTGATAAATAACCATAAGGACAATATTTTATTGTATATCCGCAATCACTAATAATTCAATATAATTGCTTATCTTTGAAGAAAATAAAGA
>JALVAQ010000288.1 GCA_027011095.1 Bacteroidales bacterium | reverse complement strand
AAAATGTTCCATATCGAAGGCTAAAATATGAGTGTGTGTTAAAATACATAGCCGATACTCAAAAATTGTTTTTCCCTATTCAATGATAATTAATGGTAAAAAGCAAAAAATAAACAAATAAGCCATACCTTCAACTATTTTTTCTTTCTACCGCTTTTTTTCAGGGCTTCGTTGAGTATCCATTCTATTTGTCCGTTCACACTTCGAAATTCATCCTGTGCCCATTTCTCAACGGCTTCCATTATTTGAGGGTTCACCCTGAGGACAAATGCTTTTTTCTTTTTAGGCTCACTCATAACGTTTCATCATTTTGTTCATAGCACGTTTTATGGCTTCCGGACGTTGGGTTCCTATCATCAGCTTTTTACCATCTTTAAAAACAAGCAACAGCCCTATGTTACCACTAACATTAAGCACCTTTCCTTTTGTTCCGCTTTTAATACCCCATCCGCCATAATCGGTAATTGGACTGTATTTCATTACTTCAAAACGTTGGATTTGTTCCGGTAAAATAAACTTTTCTTTTCGCAAAAAGGGTTTAAATCTTACATGAATGCCGTCACCTTTTATTTCGGTAACCAATTTTGAACCGAATACTAACCACATCGAACCGGCCATTAAAAGTGTAACAAACAAATCTATCAGTAACAAAGATGTATTGGAAGCGGGTTTATTACCCCACGAAACCCCTGTACTCAGCTGTACAATGGTTCCGTAATACATTGGTCCCAACGCCACCAAAACCGAAAGATACATTACCAGCTTAAGCCACCACTGGTTAAAGCGCTGTTCTTCTTTAAAATATGGATGGGTACTTTTCATTTAAACTGTTTCTTTCTCTTGTGTTTTTGTTTATCACAAGCTCGTTCGGATTTGCAATCCGAACGCAATCCGAACGATGTTATTTATCAATAAAGACTACCCGTATTCACCACCGGTGCCACATCTTTATCGCTTGTAAGCACAACCATCAGGTTACTCACCATGGTAGCTTTACGCTCTTCGTCCAGCTCGATGATTTTTTTCTTTGAAAGCTCTTCCAATGCCATTTCAACCATACCAACGGCACCTTCCACAATACGGGTACGGGCGGCAATGATGGCGGTCGCCTGCTGGCGTTTCAGCATAGCTCCGGCAATTTCCTGCGCATAGGCAATGTAATTAATACGGGCTTCAATTACTTCAATTCCGGCAATGGATAACCGTTCGGCAATCTCCTCTTCCAGAATGTGATTAACCTCTTCACCTCCTCCCCGCAAGGTAATCTCGGCATCTTCATCTTCAAAATTATCATAGGGAAAATGTCCGGCAAGCTTTCGGACGGCTGCTTCGCTCTGAATCTCCACAAAATGAATATAATCATCTACCTCAAAGGCTGCTTTGTAAGTTTCTTTAACCCGCCAAACCAAAACCACACCTATCATTATAGGGTTTCCAAGTTTGTCGTTCACTTTAATAGGCTCGCTGTCTAAGTTCCGCGCTCTCAGCGAAAGTTTCTTTCTCACAAAAAAGGGATTGACCCACCAAAAGCCGTTTTCGCGAACGGTTCCTTTGTAGGCGCCAAAGAGGGTCATCACCGATGATTCGTTGGGATTTACCACCAGAAACCCAAGGGCTAAAAAGATGCCTATGCCTGTCAGGATAAGCAACCATATATAACTTTGATCATAAATGGCCAACAATGGCGATAAAATCATTGCCAAAACAACAACCACTACCGGATATCCCGAAAATGGTTTAAATTCTTTTTCTTTTTTCATAATAGCATGGTTTATAAGTGATATTATTTTGATACCACAATAATACTACATTTTTTCTTTTAATCCAACTATTTTTGGAAATATTATTTTATTGTTTTACTTTTATGGCTTCATTTCAAACCCTTTAAACCCTTCCTGCCATGAAAAGAGCTTTATTCACTATCCTGTTTGTTGGAATTATCTTAATTTCTTTTGCCAATGAATTTGATGCGCCTCAGAATTTTACGGTCAATACCACATCATCCATAGCCACCTGGGATGCCCCTGCAAACGGTAACCCTACTGGTTATCAATTGTTGTTGGGAAACTCTGTGGTTGCAACAGTTGCTCCCGATGTATTCAGTTATCAATTTAGCTGCCTGCAATACAACGAAAGCTACACGGCATCGGTAAAAGCCATGTACGGCAACGACTTATCGGAGGCTGTATCTTACTCATGGACTTCTACCTATCTTCGTCCCATTGCCGTGCCATTTGCATCAACAAGCTATGGTTCGCAGGGCGTAACTTTCAATTTTGCACCCATCGCACCCTGCGACACAACAACCTCTTTTGACCTTGGCTTGCTTTCGATAAACGTTTATCGGGATGGAATGCTTATTGGAAACTCCCCTTATGACCCTACGGGTTCAACCTCTTTTTGGGACAATCCCGCACCCGGAAATTATAATTATTGCGCTGAGGCATTGTGGGATTTATCACCTTATGGTTTTGCCGGACAGGTGGGCGCATCCATGTTAAGTTGTCAGAATATTGAAGTAGCTTACGGGTTTGTTTTACCGTTTGTTGAAGATTGGTCATCATCATCGTTTGATTTTCAGCAATGGATTAACAGTGGCGAATGGGCTATTGATGCAAACGGCGGCAACAGTGCTCCTTCGGCAAAATTTGGCCCCGATAATCAGGTTGTAAATTACAAAATACCGTTAACAAGCGGTTGGTTTAATATGGACACCAACTCAACGGGCGTTGTTTATCTTGCTTACGATTTAAAGCTTGACAATGTGAATCCAACCGGCAAAGAGCAGATGAAAGTTCAGATTTTTTACAACGATAACTGGCAAACCCTTAAAAGCTATAGCAACAACAACGGTTTTGACTGGACAAGCGATACCCTTACCGTTACCAATTTTACACTGGGAGAATTTTTTCAAATTCGTTTTGATGCTTTGGGAGCCAACAGCAACGATATTTCATCGTGGCATTTTGACAACATTTCACTTTTTATCGACTACGAAGCACCGCTTGTTATTTCACCCGGATATTCAGAAAAAGCAAATGGTTTCATCATGTTTCCAAACCCGGCACAGGGTATTGTTACCATTCAATCGGAAGGGGTAATAGAACATGTGGCGGTTTATGATTTTCTTGGTAAAGAAATTTCTTCATCCACAAACAACAAAGTTAAGTATTCCTTTAACACACAATCTTATTCACCTGGCATTTACCTTGTTAAGGTTCAAACCAACCATAAGACAAGCATACAGAAACTGATTGTGAGATAGGACTTATCAAATTATTATCGTTTCCAGTATCAAGTCATTCACCTTCTGGTTGTGAAATTACTTCGTCTTCCGATAATTATCCACTTTGAGGTTGACTTAATACTAAAAGGTCTTGATTATAGCAAAATCTACCGCAATAAGAGCCAGCATTCTAAGGGGAGAACTGTGCATTGGGTGAGAGTGTTAGACCATTTGCCAAAAAATTACAAAACTAATTCTTCACAAACCTACTGTTTATCGCTCCACTCACCGTAACCGCTTCAATAAAATAGACTCCTAAAGGCAGGTTCCCAACATTAAGAATACATTGTTTGGTTTGAGGATTTACAGCAATAACTTTTCTGCCCTGAACATCAAAAACCGTAATTTTTGTTATTACTCCTGTTGAGCCAACTGTTATCCTGCTGTTAGCCGGATTAGGCCATACTGTTAACTCCTCCGGCTCAGTAGCCTGTAATTCATCTACCCCTACAATTCCTGAATTTTTTGCAATGGCTTTGTCAGCATAAACAAAAAGATCACTTCCGTTAAATGCCAATCCGCTTAAATCCATAAAATTATTTAAAGGGCATAAGCTGTCCAGACTCCAGTTTTCACCACCATCTTCCGTCATGTACAATCCGTACAGGTCGCACAACGCATAACCTTTTAAAGGTGTGGTAAAGAAAATATCTAAAACCGGATGGCCGCCGTTACCAAGAACCTGATCGATGGCCTGCCACGATTCACCATTGTCAACCGATTTGTAAATAATCCCCCTGCTACAGGCTGTCCAAAGGGTTCCGTCACCCGAACGAACCATTTTATTAACCGTTGTATGGTTTTCAATATCCGATTTGCTAACAATACTGCCATCAGTTATTTTAACAATACCTCCACTTTCCTGAGTTATATTATTGCAGTTAAAAGTTGCAAAACCTGTATTTTCATCTTCAAACAACAGCGTCAACCATTTACGATTTGCAGGCTCAAGTGTAATAATCTTACTCCACGTTTCACCGGCATCATTCGTTTTATAAATACTGCCATCAGATTGAAGCACCCAACCTACTGTATTGTTAATAAAGAAAAGGTCGGAATAATAACTATCGCCTTCCGATAAAACATTTCGCCAGGTATTACCCCCGTCAATTGTTTTATAAAGTCCTTTTTCAAAATCCATCACATAACCTGTAGTTAAATCTGAAAACCATACTTTATAATTGTTTCTTACCGAATCGGGAAAAACTTTATCTGATTCCCAGGTTTTACCTGCATCATGGGTTTTTAACAAAAAAGGGCCATACCCTATACCAAAACCGTTGTTTTTATCAACAAACGTCATATCCCATACATTACCTAAAATATTTTTTGACATCTTAACCCAGTCACTTTCATCTTTTTTAACAAGGATATGGCTATACGACCCCACCATATAGGAAGTGCCGGATTTTGCATCTAAAGCTTTTAGAAAGATAGGATCGAACGAAGGTGGCCCCACTCCGGTAACAAAGGAGGAATATTCTTCTTCCCAATTAACTCCGCCATCCTGCGTTGAGTAAAGAGCAGAAACCGTACTCCAATCAAAATTATAATGTAGCAACAAATCGAAACTGGTAGGAGAAGTTGCAGCTAGAGACATGCTATATTCTGCTTTTTGCACCGGCAAAGCGGTTTCGCTCCATGTATTTCCTGCATCGTACGAAGTGTGTAAATGCTCTTTATCGACATACCAAACAGTAGTTTGACCAAACGATTCAACAAGCAATATCTTACTATCACTAATAACAGCAATGGTATCCCAATGGCTACCTCCATCTACTGTCCGAAGCAGAAAATCGCTATAATCATCACTTCCCTTATCTTCATAATATGGAGTAGCAAATCCTAAGGTATCGTTTACAAAGTGGAGTTTCGTTAACCCAAAACCCAATCCTGAGGTAATGGTATCCCAATCATTACCGGCATCAGTAGTAACAAGTAATAGCCCGTTGGATTCAGCAACCCATGATTTTATTTCGTTCAGTGCATAAAATGTACTAAACTCTACATCATCGGCGTTTTTAACTTCATACCAACTGTTTCCCATATCTGTGCTTCTGAAAACCTGTCCTCTACCGCTCGACAGCCAAACAACATCAGGGTTATCCGTGGAATAAACTGAAGAAAAAGGTTCTGAATGGTTTAATTCAACAGGCAAATAAGTTTCGCCGGCATCAGTAGTTCGGAACATTTGTTTCTGACCAACAACAATGGCCACATCAGACGAAAGTACGGCTACATCAATAAAATCTGACGCTGTCGGTTTAGGCATTTGCATCTCCCATTGTGAAAAAGATGCGTTTGAAAGGAAAACAAAAAATAATAGAATAAAGGTTCCTCTTTTCATAATCGTACAATTTTTAACTGTGAATAAAAGCAGGCTTTAAAAGTAGTAATAAATTTCCGGATAACAATAACAAGAACAAATTTTTACACAATCACTTTCGATACACAATGAAACATCACCTGATTAGCAACAGCTCTTTTCCCTTTGCACCGGATGACAGGGATCTCTACCGTATGAACAATATACACAGCAGTCACCAGGCTTGGCTTTGAGTACTTTATGGCAGTTTTCGCACTCATAAAAAAACTGACAGGCATCTTCAGGCATCTTTTCTTCTTTTTGATTACCGTACACGGGACAAGTAATGGTAGATAGCTATTCTATCTTCAAAATACTATATTTAACTGATTAAAACACAATATTACCGTTCTAATTTGCTGATTTTAAAAAGTCCACAATTTTTTGTTGTTGCTCGCTAGTAAGATTTGCCCTGATACGCATATGAAGGCCTATTGTTTCCCAGTCCACATCGTTATAAGCTGATGGTGAGGGAATATTATGGCATCTTACGCAGTTTTCTGCCCAAAGTTGAGCACCCGATTTTTGCATTGCCAAAGATCGCTGTGCTTCACAACCGCTTAAAAAAATGGCAATACCCGGAACAGAGATTGCAATGGTGAGGATTAATATTAACTTTTTCATTTCTTTATTTTTTATTGTTCTGATTAAATTTCGAATATTGTTTTTACAAGAAGCTGTTTAAAGTCCTTTATTTGTACTGCTAGTAAAATATCATTAGGTTAACTTTAAACAAGTTCCAATACTTGCCGGGATTGTCCATAAATGAACGACCAGCTTACAAGCCTATGGCCCAGTGGAGATAAAAAGCCTGAGTATCTACATTGTCAGTACCTGCAACCGCTTTTGTTTTAACGTGATAATTGGCCTTTATAACTGAGCGCCATGAGAGCCAATAATTAATTCCAAAAGACATTTCCGATTCATTTCCTTCCCAAAGTGACCCGTCCGGGGTTTGAAGCGTAGAGTACCGGGTAACCAGTTCAATATTTTTTAGAATATTGTTTCCCGACATGGAAGGACGATAGCCCAACTGTGCATAATAGGCACTGCTCTGATTATTAAATGTGTACGTTGCTCGTGCAGCATCACCAGGGTCGTTGTAAACGGCATCACCAATTTGTGAATGATTATACTGTCCTTTAATATCAATAATACCACGAATTGGCGTAATTTGTTTTACAAAAGATAGGTCGCCTGCCCAAAGCAAAGCATCAACACCATCAAATTCCGATTCGGTGTCGCCAACATTGCCGGCATAGTAAACGGAGAAACCAACCTCGAAGGAGGAGTTTGAAAAAGGTAAAAGACCTATTCTGCCCCCGACAGCTTTGTTTAAATTGTTGTCATCGTAATTAACAAACAGCAGCATTCCGGCTTCGTCAGGCTCGTCATCTCCGGTTTTTAAACGTGGCCCGTTTGTAACATAAACTGCATAGTTAAGCGTGCTAACACCCACCGGAAAGGCTCCTCTGACTTCCAGGCCTATGTCAGAAGAAGGGGCAATACCATCGTGGCCAAATCCCAGCGGTTTATTTGAAAACCTGTTAATCCATGAAGGGTGTAGCCGTTCCATAAAAGTTCCAAAAGGCAACAAAAACTTTCCTGCCCTTACGGTGATATAATTGTTAATTACATACATCATATCGGCATATTCCAAACCAATATTCAGTTTATTACCTTCCAGCTCAAATTCAAGCTCCGACTCAAAAATAAATTTGTTATTGTATTTGAACAAAAATATCGGAGAAAAAGCCGCGCCAACAAATGTTGATGTTTTATCACCGTCAACATTGTAAAAGTTCAATCCGGTATGGCCGTAGCCTCTAACCATAAACTGGGTATTACTGGGTTTAAAGTCCTGGGCGTTAACATGCGTTAAAGCAAAAGGAAAAAGGACTAATAGTATTAAAATCTTTTTCATAATAATGGGTTGTTTATTTCTTTTTTAACGTTCTGATGTATGATACCAATTGCCAGCGCTGTTCTTCGGAAAGAATATCTTTATAAGAAGCCATGGGAGCATTTCCGTTGGTTATTTTCCAAAACAAGGCACCATCAGTTTGTGACTGCACCTTTTCAGAAGTTAAATTTGATGGTTTCGGCGTTAAGCCCATACCGGCCACTCCGTCGCCTTTACCCAATGCACCATGACATACAACACATTGATTTTTAAACAGTTTTTTACCTGCTTTAACAACCTCCTTGCCGCTTAACGGGTTTACCAGAGTATCAGCATCTTTTGGCGCACTCCAGCTGTTTTGTGCATTTAACCCGCCTATTCCTACAATCATTATTGCAATAAATAATATTG
>JALVAQ010000287.1 GCA_027011095.1 Bacteroidales bacterium | reverse complement strand
GGAATCGGTAAAAGCCTTATGTGGCAGGGGCGCGTTTATTATTATAAGTCCAATTACAGCTTGGCAGATAAATATTATGACAAAGCAAAACCATACCTTGAAACTGCAGGTAACAGGGATGCACTCTCATTTTGGTATATGGCAAAAGCTTTTAACCTACAACTTACAGGCGACTATGTTCACGCAATTGAAATGGCAAAACAGGCCATAAAACTATCCAAACAAACCGGCAATAAAAAAAGGGTGGCCACCTGCAACCTGACCATTGGTACCATTTTGCTGGACAGAGGTGATGTTGACAATGCCATGAACTATTTTAAGGAAAGTCTGGCTTTAGCACGTGAAATTGATTGTAGTTTTATCATTGCCAATGCATTAACCTCTTTTTCCGATGCTTATAAGGCAAAAGGCTCGTTGGATTCTTCATTGGTTTTTTCGAGGGAAGCATTAAAAATATATTTAGATTTAAAAAATGATCGTCTTATCGCTTCTTCCGAGCATCTTATTGGCGCAACACTTATACAACTGGGAAAATATGCTGAAGCCGGGCACTCATTACAACATGCTGTTTCCATTTTTAAAAAGCTTGACGAAGAAACCGGTGTCATCATCACCAACATGAGTATTGCAGACGCCATGAATAAACAGGGTAAACCGGAAGGCATTCTTCTTGCAAATCAAACGCTGCAAGAGGCTTTAAAAATTGACAGCCCAAATCTGCTAAGCACTGTTTACAACAAACTGTCACGTATTTATGCTTTTAATCATGATTATAAAAAAGCGTTTGAATATCAAAAAATATATAAAAACATTGAAGATAGTTTGTTTACTTCGGAGAAGGAAAGGATTATGGCCGAAATGGAGGCAAAATTTCAGGCTGAAAAAAAAGACAGCCAAATTCAGTACCTTACCATTAAGAACAAAACCCAACGCAAGAACAATATTTTGCTGGGAATTTTAATTGTCTTTTTTGCAGCCGGAATGGTTTTGCTATTCTTTTTGTTTAAAATAAAGTCAACAGCTTTTAACAGGCAGCAAAAATTACTTAAACAGGAAAAAATAATTCACGCCCAGGAAAAACAAATTGCTGCAAAAGAAAAGCAACTGTTACAGGAGCAACTGGAATCGAAAAACCGTGAACTGGCTTCCAAAGCCTTGGAGATGCTTCGCTACAATGATACCATTTCGAGCATCATTAATAAACTTGAAACGTTGAGCATGTCGCTTAACAACAATCAGGAGGCTGAAAAACCCATTAAAGATATTATCCATCAGCTGGAAAACCATACCAAACAAAATATCTGGAACGAATTTGAAAAAATATTCAAAAACATTCATTCGGGGTTTTACGATAAGCTCCTATCTATTTGTCCCGAGCTGTCATCCACCGAAATTAAAATAGCCGCCCTGCTTAAGCTCAACCTTACCACCAAAGAAATTGCGGCCATCACCTTTAAGTCGGAAGGCGGCATCAAAACCACCCGCTACCGTCTGCGCAAAAAACTCGGCCTTTCAGGCGATGATAAGCTGGTTCCTTTTTTGATGCAGATTTAGAGGTTCGATTGTTCAACTGTTGCATTGTTACATTGTTAATCGTTATTCGTTAATGGTTATTTGTTTTGTTAAGTTTTTTTTCTTGAAATCCCCGAAAGGCAGCAAAGGAGTGGTAGTTTGCGAGGGAGGCAACAGCCGACCGAAGCAATCTTTAACAACGCCAGAGCGCTAACGTTCTAATAAAGTTCTGTGTGTGATGTGGGAGTCTGCCACGGCCTCTCCCGATAGCTATCGGGAGGCCTCGCAGAATAGGAGCTTCGTATTTTTGTTTTGTAGCTTGTGCTCCAGGTATTCCAAATATTACTAAACCTCAGTCACTTACAAGCTTTGTGACTTTTTGAAACCTGCCTTGAAACTTTTAGGCTACCCCGATTTTTTGCTTTCCCCTGCTGACGACCCTAGTTTTGTGGTGCAGTTCAGAATTACAGCCGCATGGAAAAGAAAAAACAAAAAATGATAAGAAAGAAGAAGCCGAAACCATCGGAAGAGGAAACCATTGAAGAGTTGAAAGAAAAAATTGAAATTCAAAAAAATGCCCTCAATAAGATTATTAAAAAATATTCACACAAAAAATAGCAACCAATTAACAACTTAATTATTTATGCCATGAAAAGAATCTACCTTACTGCAATTATTATAATCTTCTTTACCTTAGGTGTTACAGCGCAGGCTGTTAT
>JALVAQ010000286.1 GCA_027011095.1 Bacteroidales bacterium | reverse complement strand
CCTTCGGGGATTTAACACAGGGTTTTTTTAAGATTATTAGCAACTTTGACAAAGTCCCAGACAACAAAATCCGACAATACTCTATCGGTTCTATAATGGTGTCAGCACATCAAAATAGGAATTAGCCGAGCTTGGATATCATCAAAAGGAATTAACCCAACCGACACTTCATATCCGTTTGTTTACTATTTTTGCACCTCTTAAAATAATAAACCGACAGCCATGGAGATTCCAAGCAAATACAACCCTGCCAATACCGAAGACAAATGGTACAGCTACTGGATGGAAAAAAAATACTTTCATTCGGAGCCTGACGAACGCGAACCTTACACCATCGTAATTCCGCCCCCCAATGTTACAGGCGTATTGCACATGGGGCACATGCTCAACAATACTTTGCAGGATGTAATGATACGCCGTGCACGCATGCAGGGTAAAAACGCCTGTTGGGTGCCCGGTACCGACCATGCTTCCATTGCCACCGAAGCAAAAGTAGTTAACAAACTCAAAGAAGAGGGCATTAAAAAAGAGGATATAGGCCGCGAAAAATTTTTGGAACATGCCTGGGAATGGAAAGAAAAACATGGAGGCATCATTTTAGAACAGCTAAAAAAGCTTGGCGCTTCGTGCGATTGGGACAGAACTAAATTTACCATGGATGCCGATTTATACGAATCGGTAATCGATACTTTTATCGACCTGTATAACAAAGGATTAATTTATCGTGGTGTGCGCATGGTTAATTGGGATCCAAGTGCACAAACAGCCGTTTCGGATGAAGAAGTTATTCACAAAGAGGTGGCCGGAAAACTTTACTACCTGCGCTATAAAGTTGAAGGCGAAGACGATTACATCATCATTGCAACAACCCGTCCGGAAACAATTTTGGGAGATACCGCCGTTTGTGTCCACCCCGAAGACGAAAGATTTAAAAAGTTTCACGGAAAAAAGGTTTTGGTTCCTTTGGTAAACCGTGCATTACCCATTATTACCGATGAGTACGTTGACCGTGAGTTTGGAACCGGTGCCCTGAAAATCACCCCTGCCCACGATATTAACGACTACGAAATAGGCATTAAACACAAACTGGAAACCATCGACATTTTTAATGACGACGGTACATTGAACGAAGCTGCACAACTGTTTGTGGGAAAAGACCGCTTTACAGTCCAAAAAGAGATTGTTCCTGAACTTGAAAAGGCAGGCAATCTTGTTAAAATTGAAGATTACACCCACAACGTTGGGTTTAGCGAAAGAACCAACGCTGTGATTGAACCCAAGCTCTCACTGCAATGGTTCTTGAAAATGCAAGACCTCGCCAAACCTGCTTTGGATGCGGTTATGAATGATGAAATTAAATTCCATCCTACTAAATTTAAAAACACCTACAAACACTGGATGGAAAATGTTCGCGACTGGTGTATCTCACGCCAATTATGGTGGGGACAGCGTATTCCGGTTTACTATCTTTCCAACGGCGAGATGGTGGTTGCTAAATCAAAAGAGGAAGCCCTTGAAAAGGCCAAAAATGAGTTTAACCGCCCCAACCTTACCGCCAGCGACCTGAAACAGGATGAAGATGTGATGGACACCTGGTTCTCTTCATGGTTGTGGCCCATCAGTGTATTCGATGGCATCCGCCACCCCGACAACGAGGAAATTAACTACTATTACCCCACCAACGATTTGGTAACCGGCCCCGACATCATCTTTTTCTGGGTTGCCCGGATGATTATGGCCGGAAAAGAGTACCGCAACGAAATACCATTCAGAAATGTTTATTTCACCGGTATAGTTCGCGACAAGCTTGGACGGAAAATGTCGAAAACCCTTGGCAACTCTCCCGACCCCATCGAGCTTATCAACCAATATGGTGCCGATGGCGTAAGGGTAGGTATGCTGCTTACGGCTCCTGCCGGAAACGACCTTCCTTTCGACCCCGCCCTTTCGGAACAGGGAAGAAATTTCAGTAATAAAATATGGAACGCCCTCCGCCTTGTTAAAGGATGGCAAGTGGATAACACCCTGAAACAGCCCGAACACAGCAAGCTGGCGGTTCAGTGGTTTAAAGCCAGGTTCAATCAGGCATTGGCAGTTATTGAAGATCATTTTTCAAAATACCGTATCTCCGATGCTCTGATGACCACCTATAAACTTATTTGGGACGACTTCTGCTCGTGGTATCTCGAAATGATTAAACCGCCCTATCAAAAGCCTGCCGACAAAACCACGTACGATGCCACCATTCTGTTTTTTGAAAATCTGATGAAAGTGCTTCATCCCTTTATGCCTTTTATTACCGAAGAGATTTGGCACCTGCTGGATGAGCGCGCGCAAGGCGATGATATTATTGTTGCTTCGATGCCGGAAGCTATGCCGTTCGACCAAAAAATTATTGACGCCTTTACAAGAGCATCCGAAATTATTTTGGGCATTCGTAATGTGCGTAAGGAAAAAAATATTGCCAACAAAGAACAGGTGGCTCTTAAAGTAAAAGAGGGAGCGGGTGCAGATTGTGCAATGTACCCTGTTGTAGGCAAGATGGGGAATCTGGAGAGCATCGAGAAGGTACAGGAGCAACCTTCGGGAGCAGTTACTTTTATAGTTGGCTCGCAGGAATTTTATATCCCTTTATCAGGTGCTATTGATGTTGAAGCGGAGTTGAAGAAGCTGAACGAAGAGCTGGAATATACCATCGGGTTTAAAAACTCCGTTACTAAAAAGCTTTCCAACGAACGGTTTGTAAACAATGCTCCTGCGGCTGTTGTTGACAAAGAACGACAAAAACTTGCTGATGCGGAAGCCCGTATTAAAGTGCTGGAAAGTCAAATTAACAGCTTGCAATAAAGAAACATAACAGCTCAAAACAGCATTATAATGGCAAGAAGAAAAAGACCCTTACCCTTTATTGAAAACCTTGAAATAATTGACGCGGGTGCCGAAGGGAAAGCCGTTGCCCGTTACAACGAACGGGTTGTGTTTGTTCCTTTTGCCGCTCCCGGCGATGTGGTGGACGTTCAGGTTTACAAAAAACGCCGGAATTATTATGAAGCACGAATCGAAAATATTCACTCCGAATCCGACTTAAGAATTAAACCCGAATGCAGCCATTTCGGACTTTGCGGAGGCTGTAAATGGCAACATCTCGACTACGATGCTCAAAAAAAATTCAAACAAAAACAGGTTAAGGACAGTTTAGACCGTATTGCCAAGGTTCCTTATCCTGAGGTGCTTCCCATTATTGGCGCCGAAAAAATATTTTACTACCGTAACAAGCTGGAGTTCACCTTTTCAAACCGCCGCTGGCTAACCAATCTGGATATCTCAAAAGAGGATGGCGGTCCGGCTGATACCAACGGCCTCGGGTTTCACCTGCCGGGTATGTTCGATAAAATTCTGGATATTGAACATTGCTACCTACAAGCCGACCCCAGCAACAACATCCGCCTTGCTGTAAAGCAATATGCTATTGATAACGGACTTACCTTTTTTAACGCACGCACGCAAGAGGGGCTGCTGCGCAACATCATTATCCGGAATGCCGTTACCGGTGATCTGATGGTTATTGTCGTTTTTAAGTATTCCGACAAAAAAAGTATTAACGGGCTGATGCAATTTCTCAGCGAAAAATTTCCTGAAATTAGCAGCCTTATGTATGTGGTTAACGAAAAGCTAAACGATTCCATTACCGATCAGGAGCCGGTTTTATTTAAAGGAGAACCCTACATTATGGAAGAGATGCCTTCACCCGTTGATGGTGGCGAACCTTTTAAATTTAAAGTGGGGCCGTTGTCGTTTTACCAAACCAATCCCGAGCAGGCTTTTAAACTATATAAAACCGCTTACGATTTTGCCGACTTTAATGGCAGCGAGTTGGTTTACGACCTTTATACGGGGACGGGAACCATTGCTTCGTTTGTTGCTAAATCGGTTAGTAAAGTAATTGGAGTTGAGTATGTTGAAGATGCCGTTGCCGATGCCAAACAAAATATGGCACTAAATGGAATTGAAAACATAGAATTTTATTGGGGAGATATGGCCAAAGTATTGAACGATGATTTTGTAGCCAAACATGGTAAACCCGATGTGTTACTTACCGACCCGCCTCGTGCCGGCATGCACGAAAAGGTGGTAAAACAGATACTTACCATGGCTCCCGAAAAAATTGTTTATGTAAGCTGCAACCCTGCTACACAGGCACGTGATGTGTCGTTGCTCAACGAAAAATACGACATCATAAAAGTGCAGCCTGTTGATATGTTCCCGCAAACGCATCATGTTGAAAATGTGATATTGTTGCATAGGAGATAAACATGTACAGCAAAGAAGAAGCTAGATTGCTCAAACAGGAGTTCTGGACAACCTTTGGGAAATGGTCGTTAAAAAAGCGCAAAAGTCTAAACAAAGGAAAATGGCTGCTCAATCATACTGGTGTTAAAGGATATCGGTTCAAATTTGAAGAAGAAAATAAAACAGTTTGTGTTTGTCTTGAGATTATTGATGACAACAGGGTAATACGAGAAATTCGTTACGAGAAACTTTTATTGATAAAACCCTTGCTTGATGAGGCACTCGATAATAAACTTATTTGGGATAAAGAATTCATTTCCTCACCACAAAGAGCTATTATACGAGTTTATATTCAAAAAAAAGGGCTGACCATCAATAACAGAAATCACTGGCCGGAAATATTTTCCTTTTTCTTTGACAACATGTCAACTCTTGAAAAAATTTTTGAAGAATACAAAGAACTGCTGGATGAATAACATTCTCAAGTCAACAAAAAGCTGTTAATCCTCAATTCATCTTCATATTTTTAACATCTTTGTCAATTCTATTTTATTCGTCACCAAAAACATGAATCATTATGGGTGGATTTTTAGATGCGTTAGACAATGCCATTGTTTGGTACAACGACTATATAGGCGGATACGCCGTATTACTTTTTTTAATCCCCACAGGGTTGTATTTTATTTTCAAGTTGCGATTTTTAAATGTCTGGGCACTTCCCCACGCCATTAGGATTGTAGCAGGAAAATACGATAAAAAAGGCGATGAGGGCGATGTAACACACTTTAAAGCGTTGACCACTGCCCTGTCGGCCACCGTTGGAACCGGAAATATTGTAGGTGTTTCGCTGGCCATCTATTTTGGTGGCCCGGGAGCGGTCTTCTGGATGTGGGTAACCGGTTTTTTGGGGATGATATTAAAATATACCGAATGTACACTGTCGCATAAATACCGGCAGTTTAACTCTGACGGAACCGTTTCGGGCGGCCCCATGTACTATATGAAAATAGGACTGAAGGAGAAACTTGGAAAATGGGCAGCAGTACTGGCGATAATTTTTGCCGGAGCCACTGTACTGGCCTCCTTGGGAACGGGAAACATGGCACAGGCAAATTCCATTTCCAATGCTTTTCATCATACATATGGCGTTGCCAACTGGATAACCGGATTGTTTATTTCGGGTTTAACGTTGTTAATAATTATTGGCGGCATAAAACGAATTGCCGACGTAACCTCCTATCTCGTGCCGTTTATGGCGGTACTCTATTTTATTAGCGCGGTGGTGGTAATTGGCGCCAACTATCAAAATATTCCTCATTCGTTTTATATTATTATACACGATGCTTTTAGCGGAACGGCAGCGGCAGGTGGCTTTGTGGGGTCAACCATTATGATGACCATGATATGGGGTGTACGGCGAGGCCTTTTTTCCAACGAAGCGGGACAAGGTTCTGCTCCCATTGCTCATGCGGCTGCCAAAACCGAATATGCTGCCCGAGAAGGATTGGTGGCATCGTTGGAACCATTGGTTGATACCCTTATTATATGTACACTAACCGCTTTGCTGATTATTGACACGGGGGCGTGGAACTCCGGCATACAAGGCGTAGGAATGACTGTTAATGCCATGAATTTGGGGCTCTCCAGAATAGGATTACCCGACATTGGCAACCACATTGTTACCATAGGCTTGTTTATGTTTGCCTTTTCAACCATCATTGCCTGGTCCTATTACGGCTCAAGAGCTTCCATTTATCTGTTTGGTGAAAAATCGGTAAAACCTTATCAGGTTCTCTATGGCTTGTTTGTATTTTTCGGTTCAATTTGGGGCCTTGACCTGGTGTGGCATTTTGTTGATATGGCCATTACCTTTATGACCATACCCAACCTGATTGCCTTGCTGCTGCTGTCACCTGTGGTGGTAAAGGAAACCAAAAATTATTTTGCTGCCATGAAGGAGCTTAAGGCATAACTTTTTTCTTCGCTGTTCCCACGTGACGCAATAATTGTGTCGGGTCGCGCCAAAATTACGATTTATTGATGGCCTCATGGCAAAAGGGAGCGTCATACTTCGACTTCCTGCCCGACGGGCAGGCGGGCACTCAGTATGACAAAGAACCGAAAGTGATTGTTGGAAAGGTGTCATGCTTCGACTCCGCTCAGTATGACACATAAATAGCAAGCCGCCAAACCATAAACAAGCATATAACTTACCGGCTTAAGCGTGTTCCAAAAAGATGAACCACAAAATAAATTTCATCGCTAACAATTACGCTGTTATCGTCAACAGCTTCACTTTCTGAATAGATAGTTATGCCATACTGTGTGCGGTCGATAAAAAATTTGTCGGAAACAGCAGTTAATTTTTTTCCATCGGCATGAATGGTGCTTTTAAACCGGATGCAGTTAACAACACCCTTAATTTTTAAATCGCCTGAAACGTTGAAGGTGTTTTTGCCAGCCGGTTCGGCATAATCGAGCCTGAAATCAACGGTGGGATAATTTTTAACATCAAAAAAGAACTGTGATTTAAGGGTATTGTGCAGTGTTTCGCGCATGAGTTTATAGTCGATGTCTTTGTCTTTTAAACTATCCATCAATATTACAAAGTTACCCTCAACGGGTTGTCCGTTTACCATTTTAAGCACTCCTGATTTTAATGGAACTACGCCATAATGTTTGTCGCACGACCAGGCAAGATAGCTTGAGGTATCCATTACATAGCTAACAGTATCCTGAGCAGAAGACATATTTTGGCCGGCACATGCTAAGGTAAAAGCAAAAAAAGAAAAAACAAAAGCAAGGAGTAGTTTCATAAAATTAATATTATCGTTCTAAAATATTGGCAGTTACCTTTCCATCCACCATAAGTTTTTTAACATTATCGGGGATATTGCGGGCACCGGTAAAATTGGCATTTGACATGCGCGCACCAAAAAAGTTACACCCTTCCAAATCGCTATCCGAAAAATCGGTGTTTTTCATGCCATTTCCCTGAAAATTGGCGTTCTTGCAATTGGCATGTCTGAAAGTTGCATTATCAAGGTTTCCACCGCTAAAATCGGCTTCGGTACAGTTTACATAATCAAAGTTACTACCGGTCATTACCGCTCTGATAAGGCGTGTATGAACAAACAACGAACCGGTAAAGTCAGTATCGGTAAACTCCGAATCTTTCATCAAAGCATTGGTCATATCGCAATGTTTCATTTGTGCATGATGTCCCTCCATACCAAACATATTGGCACCCCTGAAAGTACAGTTATTCAAGTTGGTATAATTAACATGTACATGAAACAATTTTGCCTGATTAAAATTGCAATCCGACATAACGGAATGGTTAAAGAGTGTCCAACGGATGTCAGCCACCCGGAAATCACTTTTTGAAAAAAGTGACTCTTCGGCCTTTGCCGAGCGCATGCTTGCGCCCCGAAAATCGCCCTCAATAACCGAAACCTCATGCCAGTAAACACCATCAAGATTAGCTCTTCGGAAATCATCACCATTTTGTGGCACAGGCGTAATACCCTTCATCCTTACCTGCTTATCGCTTAAAGTTGTGAGTAAATTGATAATGCTGTCGGCCTCATGCGGACTTACAAATTCGGCCACTTTTAAATAGGTTGACGGATCGGGTGTTGCCGGGGCTTTTAATATATTTGATGACTCCTGATGCTGAACGTTATCAGCAGAATTATCGTTTTTTGCGTTGTTATTACATCCCGCCAAAATCACCACAATTATAGCCGGAAAC
>JALVAQ010000285.1 GCA_027011095.1 Bacteroidales bacterium | reverse complement strand
ATATTATGCAAATACAAGAAGGTTTTTTACAGATATTAATGAATATAACGAATTCGTAAAAAATTGGGATTTAACTTTTAATTTACTGAGCAAGTCTGATTTTTCTGCTCAACTGAAAATGATCTCAAGCAATGACTTTTCGTTATTGAGAGAAAAACTTAACGGAAAAATTGAGCAAAAGGGAAAAACGCAGCAGGATTTCATTGTTTTTGGTTTTGGAGTTAATGGCACCTCATTTTATTGGTTTGATAAAAAAGCCGGTACAAATGATCTTATTATTTTTCCTAAAGAGAATAATTTTGAAGTTGTATCATATAACAACCATGATGTTTTCGTGATATCAATACATAAAGAATTATTTTTCAATGCTCTAAAGAAAGTTGGAGCAAGCCGTTCTAGCACATTGTTTAACGGAAAATCACATAAATTATTTTTAAGTAAAGCGTTCTCAAGTAAATTCACAAAGCTGCTGGACTATTTTCTGAATTCAAACTTAAACAATAAGAAAAAAAATGAAGCTTTGATTGAAACTGTTGTTTCAACTTTGATTGAGTATCTCTATAAGGCAGATAAAAATGTACAAAAAGTTGAGAAAAACAAAAAAGTTTATGCTGTAAAAAAGGCCGTTAAAATTATTAACAATCAGGTTGACGATATATATTCAATTAAGCAATTATGCGCCATGGTTGGCGTAAGTGAAGGAACACTTTTAAATGCTTTTAAAGAAAAGTACAAAGTTACTCCAAGCGAATACATTAAAGCCTTTAGATTAAATAAAGTAAAACACGAAATTTACAACACTAAAGGTAAGGCCATATTTGAAATTGCCGGTAAATATCATTTTTGGCATATGGGTCAATTTGCAAATGACTTTAAAAAGCAATTTGGAATATTACCTTCAGAAGTTGGTGATAAATATGATTAATGACTTATTTCAGGACAAGTCATTGTTTTATGTAGCAAAAAATTTCAAAATTCAAATTTCAAAAAGCAAATATATTCCAATATAGAATCTCCAAAATCAGAAACAATTTAGGGTTTTGAGATTTACCTTCCCAGTTAAAAACATTGGTGAGTTCGGACATGCTATGCAGCACCGTTTCTGCCGGTAAGAAATCGATAAAAGGAATTTCTTTAAATCACTCATGTTACTTATTACAGCTGTTTCCAAACAGTCTGTCCCAAAGCGATCGCTGGTGAACGCGATTATACTTCCGGGCTTTCTTTTTATCCGCTTTCATCATTTTTTGTGTTGCCTCGGTTTGGTTTTTCCGGTGTGCCCTTACGGCAGCTTCATATTCTGCCATGTTTTTTTTCTTTTCTTTGTCTTTAAGTTTTATAACCGTTTTTTCTTCTTTGGTCAGTTTGGTTTTGTTTTGCAATGGGGCTGCTGTTTTACATGCCGAAACCATTAAAACCAAGGTGCAAAGCAATGTTGGCAGAATAAAATATTTTTTATGTCCGGAATGAACCATATTTGATACTTGTTTGAGGTACAAACTTAAGAAATTATGTTCATCGAAATAAAACTTGTAATATTGCGTTTGAAAATTGATTATGAAAAAGATACTGATAATTCTTATATCTGCACTGCTATTTTCGGCTGGGTCGTGTAACAAAGGGGTCGTAAATCCCAATGTGCCCATTGTGAGTATTGATATTACCATCGACCCCAATTCAACCCTGTTTTTTGACCTTAACGTGGCCGGTGGCTGGACCTATCTCAATGGAAAGCCCGGTGTTTATATTCCCTATGGAAGCCGCGGCATTATTGTTTACCGCATGGATATGAATACCTTTTTGGCTTACGAGCGTACTCCTCCAAACGAACCAAATGCTTGCTGCGACAGCCAGACCAATGTTTGTACGGCACTCGTTGTGGGCGACTATTATCCTTTTGTTGTTGATACTTGTAATGACAACAAGTACAGTATCTTAGACGGGTCGTTGTTTGAAGGGACAGGCTCTTTTCCGCTTATTCGCTATCGTGCCGATTATGACGGCGCCACTTTACATATTTACAATTAGAACCTTGGTTTTCTGTGTTTTTGTTGTTTGTCACACTTCGACTACCTGCCCGAGTGAATTTGTTCAGGCGGGCGCTCAGTATGAACAGTTTCGGCTACTTACCCGACTGTGTTATTCAGGAGGGCGCTCAGTGTGACAATCTTAAACCAGACCCCATTATTGTACTACAAACTTAGCAAGTCGCTTATCTGAAGGAGTGGATACTTTAACAATATAGGTGCCGGGTTGTAATTTGTTTATATCAAGTTTGTACGAACCTGAAATGGATAGGCCTTCAATGTTTATTACGCGCCGGCCTAGCATGTTATAAACTTCCAGTGAGAGCAGCCTTTCTGATTTATTGGACAGAGATACCGTTATAACATCTGTTGCCGGGTTTGGTGAAATAGATAAAATATCATCATTACTTTTATTCACCTCGTCAATACCCACAAATGAATACCAGGCAACCAACCCCGTGTTTCCGGCCAGCCATCCTTGATGATCATTAAGAAAATAAAGGTCGTTAAGAAAAACATCAAATTGAGAAGAATACCACGTTAAGCCCCCATCGATGGTATGCCAGGCTGTTTTTTGCGACAAGTACCAACCCTCTTGGTCACTTACAAAATGAACTTTTCCCAAGTAGGACTCTTCATCAAAGGCGTATAACTTGTCCCAAGAGTTGCCACCATTGGTTGATTTAAACAAAACGCCCTCTTTTGTTGAAACGTACCCTTCATTTTCATTTAGAAAGAAAACATCCACGGGTTGATAAATCACCCCGTCTTCACCCACTGTAGAGAACTGCCATGTATCGCCGCCGTCAACCGTTCGTAAAATCTGCTTTCCATCGTAATCAATAACCCAACCCTTGTTTTCATCCAGGAAAAAGAGGTTGGTGAAATTATAATCTTGTTCAAAGCTCACCTGACTCCAGGAGGTGCCACCATCTATTGTTTTAACCAATATACTGCTGTCATCACACAGGTAGCCCACCTGATTATTTACAAATTGCATATCGGCATAACGCATTGATAGATTTGGCACATCACTATTCGACCAGGAAACTCCCGCATCAACGCTTTTTACTATTTTTCCATCAACACGTAAGAAAAAACAGGTGTTCGCATCAACTACTTGCATTCTATAAATGCGATTGTAAGCATTCAGGGTATCCACTGTCCAGGAAATACCCTTGTCCAATGTGTGCATCACCCCTCCTGTTGCCACCGTTAAGTTAGTAATTGCATAGCCTTCCGTATCATTAAAAAAGCCGATTTGTTTAATATTTTGCGTAAGCCCTTTACTCATCTTTTCCCAGGTTTGACCTCCATCGATGGATTTAGTAATCAGTCCGTCAAACCCAACGGCAACCAAATGGTTATCGGCTCCACTGGCGAAAGCGCGCAAGGTAGAAAAGTAATTATGATCGATATCAATGGGATCGCCCCAGGTCTCACCACCATCGTCAGTTCGGATTATCGAGGCTCTTGAAAGTACAACTCCTCTTTGATGATCGAAAAAATGCACTCCTTTAAAACTATAATAACCAATATCATGATGAGTCCAGGTATAGCCACCATCGGTAGTTTTAAGCAGTGTTCCGTTTTCGCCACAAACCCAGCCTGTATCTGCATCTAAAAAGGTTATTTTATTATATTTTGAATTTTCTTCGGGCGTGGTTTCCGTCCATGTTAAGCCTCCATCATTGGTAACCATGATATAACCAATATTGTCTCCTGGCAAGGTACCTCCCACAGCACAGCCATGCAGTTCATCGGTAAAAGCAACACTATAAAACCCCTTATCTTGATTTATATTACTCATAATTCTGTTCCAATGTTCACCACCATCGGTAGTTTTAAAAACAATTTTGTAGGTTCCCACTATCCAGCCGGTATCGTGGTTGATAAAATAAACATCGGTCATATCACCCGGCCAACCAGGTTTAACCTGCTTTTCCCAATGTTGACCGGCATCAGTAGTGTGATAAATATCGCTCCAGCCTACAGCCCATCCTTCATGTTCATCAACAAAAAAGATATTCCACATGGATTCGGTGTTGTTGCTGTGCTGTAAATCCCAATGAGTACCGCCATCAGTAGTGTGCAAGATGGTGCCGTTGAACCCGACAACCCACCCTGTCTGATCAGAGAGAAAGAAATCTCCCTTTAATTGATTGGTGGTTGGATAGGGACTTCGTATTTCCCACTCCATCTGCCCAAAGGCTACCACCGTGAAAGAAAGCAAAAAGAAAGCAAAAACTAATTTTTTCATAATATATTGGTTTAATTGGTTAGGATCAATAGTAAAATAAGCCCTATGGAACTACATTGCACTTAACACCATCATTCTTAGTAGGGTCGGAACGCCGTACCCCCCCCCGGCTTACCTGACAATAAACTTAGCCAGCCATTCTTTAGTTGAGGTAGTTACTTTTACCACGTAAGTTCCCTTAGATAACGATGATACATCGATATTAGTATCACCGTTAATATTTACGCTACTTGAATGCAACACTACCTGTCCCATCATGTTATAAATTTCAACAGAGTTTATCTTCTCCGAGCTATTTGGCAGTTCAACCCTGATATACTCAGCAGCCGGATTAGGATATAGATGCAAGGCTGTTCTGTTTTCATCCACTTCACCAATTCCAACATGCGACTCATGTAATGCTATTAGACCGTTAGACCCGCAAAGCCAGCCATAACCATTATTAAAAAAGAAATAATTAGTTATGGTTCCGGACATGATAAAGATTTGGCTATCAACCCATGTTTCTCCTCCATCAAGGGTGTGGAGAACGCGAGAATCTCCAAAATACCACCCTTCTTCTGAATTTATAAAATATAGTTTTGATTGGAAGGAACCTCCAAGCACGAAAGACTCCTGCCAGGAATTTCCGCCATCAATAGTTTTAAAAAGCACCCCTTCTTTTGTGGACGCATACCCGGTATCGGCATTGATAAAGCTGATTGCTTGCGGATCGAACACATATCCATCCTCAGTTAACTGTGAATAATACCAGTCGTTTCCACCCGACCTTGTCCGTAGGATGGTTTTACTATTTATGTCGATAAGCCAGCCAAGATTTTTATCAAGAAAAAACATCGACCAAAAATTATAATCATCCGTAAAATTAATCTGTTGCCAGGTAGCACCTCCATCATTAGTTTTTTCCAGTACGCTATAATTTCCACACATGTAGCCATTGTCTTGATCTAAAAACCGGATATCATTATAGAAGGAAAGGGTATCAGGTACATCCAATAAGGTCCAGCTGTCGCCATTGTCAACCGACTTCATCATTTGAGAGCTGTTATTAAGCAAAAACCAATTACCATCTTCTGCGAAAACCTTGTAAAACGAACCATTTTCAATAAGGGTATCTTCTGCCCATGTATAGCCACCATCGTGGGTACGCATCAGGTCACCTTGCCAGAATCCCGTGGTGGCTATCCCTTCCAAATTGTTGAAAAATCCTAAGCTATAAAATGAAAGCCCCTGTCCCTTACTCAACTGTTTCCATGTAATGCCCCCGTCAATGGTTTTTGTTATCGCACCTGTGGAGCCAACAGACACCAACTGGTTATCAGCGCCACTCGAAAAAGAGGTTAACCGCGCATTACCCATGCCTATTTGAGCCACCGAATCCCAGGTTTCACCCCCGTCGAATGTTAAACGCACTTTGTCATAACCTTCCACTAAAAGTACGCCTCGTTGGTCATCAAAAAAGTGAATGTCATTATATTTTTCATAAACAACCAAATCATGCTCCGTCCAGGTATTTCCCCCGTCAACTGTTTCAAACAGCTGTCCGTTTCCTGAAACCCAAGCCGTATCAGCATTAATGTAGGTTACTTTTTGAAATGACTTTGCATTCGGAGGGGTTTTGTCAGCCCAGGTAAGCCCCCCGTCGTTTGTTACCATCAGCAATCCGGGGCTTTCGCTTGAAAGGTCGCCACCCACGGCACATCCATTGAGTGAATCGCCAAAGCAAACGCTAAAGAAGTGTTGTTCGTGGTGCGAGTCACTTATTATCCTGTTCCAATGGGCGCCCCCATCGGTGGTTCTTAAAATTATTTTATAGTAGCCAACAATCCACCCGGTGTCATGGTTGATAAAAAAAACATCATTCAAATCGCCCGGCCAGCTTGGTTTAACCTGGGTTTCCCAGCTTTCGCCCCCATCAGTGGTATGATAAATTTTACTCCACCCTACGGTCCAACCTTCCAGCGTGTCAATAAAGAAAACACTGCTTAACAGCCCACCGTTACTTTCATGCCTGGTATCCCAATTAATACCGCCATCGGAAGTATGCAACACTACCTCCGTGTTGCCAACAGCCCAGCCGTCCAAAGCAGTGGGAAAAGAAACACTGTTTAGTGTTTTAATAGTAGGAGTCGGGCTTAATTGTTGCCAGTCGTTTTGAGCCGTTGCCCATATAGTCAAGAATGCAAAAACAGAAATCAATAAAGATTTTTTCATAATATATTGGTTTAGATATGTTTTGGATAAAAATAATATAAAAAAATGAAATCGCCAACAAAACGAGATTATTAATACGCAAAAAAAACTATTCAACAGCCATTAATCTCATTGTACCATGAGCCTGGCCACTTCTACTCCTCCTGAGTATTGCACCTTTATTATGTAGGTACCGCTTTGCAACAATGACACGTTCATAATACATAAACCGTGCTTGTTTATTCCTTCTTGTGTAAGTACGCTTCGTCCTGCCAAATCGTAAACCGTGATAGCTTTGATGGTAGAACCCTTATTGCTCATCTTAACGAAAAGGATATCTTTTGCCGGATTAGGGTACAATGTTAGTTGGTGTTGCGTAGCGCTATGGCTTGCTATCCCGGTAAACTCACCGCTGCCTGTTAATCGAACCTGTTTGCCAAAACGGGTGGAGTCGTTGCTGTTAAGCAAACTCAGTACCGCACTGTAATATTTTGATGAATCCGGCGAAAAGGAGACGTCCACAGTAATCGTTTCGCCCGAGCTAATAATTATGGGCAATGGGGTTACAAGCCTAAATGAACTATCGGTAACGTAACTTTCGTTCAGTACCAAATCCGTTGGCTGCTTATTAGTAACCGAAAGCTGCATCACTGCCGAATCGCCCAAAACGACAGGAGCTTCAAAATCTAAAGTGTCCCTGTCGAAGTCAAAAATATTGGTTTCCCATTCAAATTTTAATGCACGGTAACTTATTAGGGCAAGGGTGTCAACACTTCGCATTTCGAACACAATAGTACCGCTATCGTTAAATTCACTCACTGCATTCCGTTGGTTGTTAAACGACCACCCAACCTGATAGTTGCCGTTTGGTAAAAGCTGGTTTGAACCCATTACCCGCGAAAAATCAGCTTCTCCTCTTCGGAAATCGTGTATAACTGTGGTGGTTTTGTTTACTTCATCCATGTTATAAACCAATGCCCTCGACCATGGGCGCAACGCTAAATTCCCATTATCGAACAGCGAATAATTTTCGTTACCAAGATAGCGGATGTGATGTTGAGTTAAAAAGGGTACTGTATCGTTAAGACAGGTAAACTCGTTATGTTTTCCTCCCCACCGCCAAATAATATCACCTGTATTGGTATTGATTTTGGTTATTTCGTTCATGGCACGCGAAGAGAGCAGTATTGTTGTATCGTCAACAATATCCAATGCGTTGCAATGTGCATAGTCTATCTTAGGATTTGTAAAGTTAACGATGGTGGTGTCAGCATCAAAAATATCAAAATGGTTCCATGTGTTCCACTCAAACAAAACACTGTCGTTGGCATCAATATGTTGAATGGTCATGCCTATCACATGTGCTTCGGGGTTTCCTCCTTCAACCAAAACACTCATATCCACAATACGAATATCTTGCCCCAGTATCCAATAACTTCCATCCGCTTTTAACAGCAGTTCGTGTCCATCGGTTATAAAGCCATTTTTAGCACTGTAGGTATTTATTTCTGTGTAACTGCTATCCATTTCGTGAAAAAGGGTATCCACTCTGCTAAAGTAAGTAAGAGTTCCTGTTTCGGGCTGTAAAGTAAAATTTGAGTAAAAGCCGTGAAGCATTTTGTAATAGATCGGAAATCCGGTAGTGTCAAGAATCATCAGCCAGGCGGAGTCAGGCGATACAGACAGATGAAAATTGTTAAAAAAGTAATACCCTTCAGGATTTTGCGTGTGTCCTGTAACTTCCATACGTGGAAATCCATCGGGTAACGGAAATGGGTTGCTTTGTCCGTAAAGATTTGAGAATGCAATAAAAACGGACAATAAAATGACAGATTGAAATCCGGCAGGCATTTGTAAAATCGGGTTGCCTTTTACTCGTTTAAAAAATAAATTTACGAACATGGCTGTATAATGTTTGTTAATGGTTAAAGGCTAATTGGTAATCGTTATTTGTTAATTGGTACGATTACAAATCAATTTTTATACTGATTATCAATTAATTCTAATCGCCTTCTCTTCTAACATTTGAATATTTAAAGTCAATGGCAATTTTTCCTTCGTAAACTCTTGAGCTTTCCACATCGTTTTTTAGCGCAACCGGGTTTAACAACACATTTTGTTCGTGAGGCAACGTGTAATTAAAGGTATATAACAGTTTTGATGGCAGCAAATCATTTTTGTTGTTGTACGAATAGTGATATACATACTCGCTGCCATCTTTTTCAGAAACATAAACCCTTCTCACTAAAAAGGAGGCTTTGTCAACCCATATGGTATATTGTGCAATGGTTGACAACGTATCGTAGGGATGCAGTTCAACAACCCTGCAAGCATGTTTGTTTACCATTTCGGTTCCGCGGTCGGTTATTTTGTAATTAGCACGTCGCAAAAACCGGGTTGCCGGCGTAAGTTTTTGCTTGGGCAAAACGGTAAACTGGTAGGTTGAAAGGGAATAATGTGTAGGCCATTTAAAAAATACTTTTCCCCGTGTAACTGGTATTTTGAGTAAAGGTATGGATGCTTTAACCGTGAAAACCGCCTGGTAGTTTCTTATGCTGTCGAGTTGTTGGTTGTACTTTTCCACGTACGAAAAAGCATCACCGGATTGCGAAAAAGAGAGTGTTGAAAACAGCAATCCGCCAAGCAGCAATAAAGTATAAAATATTCTTTTCTTCATATTAATCCAAAACCTCCTGTTTGCCAAATATCATCACCGAAGCGGTGTAAAAAACCAAAATGTGAACCAGCAGCACAATGGCATCAAAAGTTAATTTCATCCAATTAACGGGGGTAGTAAAAAATTGCGCCCACGATGAAAAATAAGAGGTAAATAAAAACGGTTTAACACCATCAAAAAGAGGTAACTCCAGCGTTGAAATAAAATAAAAAACTACAATTACCGATACGGTAACAAGAATAGCTTTTATGCTGCTGTTAAAGAGTACCGAAAAAAACATGGAGATTGAGATAACCGTTAAAAGCATCAAAAAGTAAAAAACATAGGCCAAAGCAAAGCTCAACAGTGCCTGATTGGCTGTTAGCACGGTAAATTTTCCATTATCGAACGCCAATAACTCGCCACTTCCAAATACTGCCAAGCCAAACCCCAAACTAATTGCCGCCATAAAAACCACCACAATAAAAGCAAATACTTTGGCGGCGGCAAAACGGGCGGTAAAAAAACCGGTTTTAGATATTTTTCTGGAAAGAACCATGCGGAGGGTTCCGGCAGATTTTTCTTCCGAAATCATGCCGCCGGTAACAAAAACAACCATCAATGCCACCAAAAGCCACAGAGCATGAAACAGCTGAAAGGCAAAGAGGTTACCATTAAGCAGTTTGCCTTCAAACGAAACCCCTTTTCCAAAGGTGTTTAAAAGTGAGTCGTAATACTCCTGGCCTTCAAACGCAAATGCCGCACTAAAAATCAGCATCAAGACAGCCATTACCAGTAAAACAATTTTTGCGTAGGGGCGGGTAAATATTTTATACGTTTCTTGTAATATCATAATTGATTATTCGGTAAAAGTTAAATAATAACTGGAAATTGCATCGTCGGGGCGAAGCGCAAAAACCTGCACTTCCGACACCATTAAGTATTCGTTTATAAACGGAATTACTTTTTTCTCACAATTTACTCTTACGTGGCCGTCTTTTATTACCACATTATCAACAGGAAGATTACTTTCTTTAATTAATTTTACAGCTTTTGAAGGGTTATCCGTTTCGATAACCAGCCCCACATTACTTCGTCCAAACAATTCCTCAACATCTCCTTCCGAAATAAGACGGCCGGCCTCCATTAAAACAATTCTGTTTATAAAACCCTGTAATTCCGACAACCGTTTGGTGGCCACGATAATGGTGGTACCTTGATCTCTATTTATGGTTTTTAGCAGACTTTTAATTTCGTCAAAGCTTTTGATGTCGAGCGAGCTAAAAGGTTCATCTAAAATAATTAAAGGCGGATTGTTGTAAATAGCCATGGCGATGGCAAGTTTTTTCCGGTCGCCCGAAGCCAGTTTGCCAACCTTTTCGTCCGACTGGTCATAAAGGCCAACACGTTTAAGTGTGCGGTTTATCTCTTCGTTATCCTTATCTCCGCCCGAGTACCTGGCAAAAAGCAGCAGGTTATCAAACAAGTTAAGATGGTCGTAAAATACCGGTTCGCCTATTAAAAACCCCACCTTTGATAAGATGGCGGCACGGTTGGGGATTAGTTTTTTACCGAAAATTTCAATTTTCCCTTTATCAGGATTGATAAGTGCTGCAATAGCCCGGAGCAGCATGGTTTTTCCGGAGTCGTTGGGGCCGATAATTCCGCAAATGTCGCCCTCAAAAATTTCCATGTTAAAATCAGACAAAACGGGCAAACCTTTTATGGATTTTGATAATCCGTTAACCTGAAGTATGATGTCGTTCTTCAAAAAAATGTGTTTTAAATGTTCGCTATAAAATTAGATAAAAAAAGTCAATTAACTACTATGCGTTGTACTCCTTTTCAAAAAACTGATAAAACCAGGTAATGGTTTCAATGCCGTTGTAAAAGTTTTCGAGGGGATAGTTTTCGTTGGGTGAGTGAATGGCATCCGACTCAAGGCCAAAGCCCATTAAAATAGATTTAATACCTAAAATTTCTTCAAAAGTCGAAATGATGGGAATACTTCCCCCGCTTCTTGTAGGGACGGGTTGCTTGTTGTAAACTTTTTCAAATGCTTTTTCGGCCGCACGGTAAGCAGGCAAGTCAATCGGGCAAACATAAGCTTGTCCGCCATGCAACGTGGTAACTTTAACCTTAACCGATTTGGGCGCAATGCTTGTAAAATACTCTTCAAACAGCTTACCAATTTTTTTATGGTTTTGGTTTGGCACAAGCCGTGATGACAACTTTGCATACGCTTTTGAAGGTAAAACGGTTTTGGCTCCTTCGCCGGTGTAGCCGCCCCATATTCCACAGGCGTCAAAGCTGGGCCGAATGCCCGTGCGCTCAATGGTGGTGTAGCCCTTCTCTCCCCATAGCTCTTCCACATCAATGGCTTTTTTGTATTCTTCTTCGTCAAAAGGTGCCTGGTTCAATAGTTCCCTTTCTTTGGGAGATGTTTCCAGTACATCGTCATAAAAACCGGGAATGGTAATGTGGTTGTTTTCATCCAACACGCCGGCAATCATTTTCGACAAGATGTTTATGGGGTTGGCAACACCACCGCCAAACAGCCCTGAATGCAAATCGTGGTTCGGGCCGGTCACTTCAACTTCCCAGTAGGCAAGTCCTCGAAGTCCGGTAGTAATAGAAGGAATATCGGGAGCAATCATTCCCGTATCCGAAACCAGGATAATATCGGCTTTCAGCATCTCCTTATTGGCTTCGCAAAAGGCACCGAGGCTTACCGAGCCAATTTCCTCTTCGCCTTCAATCATAAACTTAACATTTACAGGTAATTTATTGTTGGCAACCAGAGCTTCAAAGGCTTTTACATGCATAAATCCCTGTCCCTTATCGTCATCGGCACCGCGCGCCCAAATTTTTCCGTCACGAACTTCAGGCTCAAAGGGTGGCGAGTCCCACAGGTCGATGGGGTCAACGGGCATCACATCATAATGTGCATAAACAAGCACTGTTGGCTTGGACGGGTCAACGGTTTTTTCGGCATACACAACCGGGTTACCTGTGGTGGGCATCACCTCCGCTTTGTCAACGCCGGCTTTAAGCAGTGCTGCTTTGTAAGCTTCGGCAGTCTTTACCATATCCTCTTTATGTGCTGTTTCCGAGCTTATGGAAGGGTTTCGGATGATTTCAAACAACTCTTCTAAAAAGCGATTTTTATTGCTTTCGATATAACTTTTAACTTTTTCCATTATAAACTTAATTTTATTTTGGGTAAAAATACACATTTAAACCAAATAGCTAACGCAACCCATTGTAATTTAACCCTGTCAATTTACATTGAATAAAATTTAATTATTTTAGCCATCCAAAACCAAATCAAACATGCATCGAGTTCCATCATTTATAAAGGCAATGCTTTTTGTTGCCGCCCTTTTGCTGTTAACCAGTGTAAAAGCACAGTTTAATTTTGTAGTTACACAGGCCACTTCCGATGCGGAAGTTGTTGCCTGGGTTGATACCATTTTTTTGCAGGGAGTTGACCCGCAAGCTATCAACAACATTACCTTTAGCGGTGACTATCGGGCAGTTGGCCATTTTACAGGAGGGTTCTTTTTCGGGTTTTCTACACCGGAAGGGCTTGTTATGACTTCGGGACTGGCTGAGGATGTCGATAAGGCCAACCAATGTGGTACTAATGCCAATGCAAGTACAAACAACAATGGTGTTGAAGGAGACCCCGATTTGTATCAGGCTGCCGGAAACACCTCTTCGCATGATGCTTGCATTATTGAGTTTGATTTTAAACCAACTGCCGATACTGTTCGCTTTAGTTATGTTTTTGCCTCGGAAGAGTACCATGATTATGCTATGGCAAGTTTTAACGATGTCTTCGGCTTTTTCCTTAGCGGGCCAGGTATTACAGGGCCATACACCAATGATGCAAAAAATATTGCTTTAATACCGGGTACTTCGCAGGCAGTTGCCATAAATTCAATAAATTATGGACCGGGTAATAATTCGATGACCGTATGTAACGGAAACGGCGGCGGTTGTAACTATTGTCAGTATTTAATTGATAACAGTATAAATGATGCCTACCATCCGGTATTTGATAAACTGGTTTACGATGCTTATACAACACCGCTTGTTGCAAAAAGTGCTGTTCAACAATGTTCGTGGTATCACATTAAATTGGCGGTAGGCGATGCAGGCGATTCGGTTTATGATACGGGTGTCATGTTGGAAAAAGGTAGTTTCGACCCCGGAAATGTTAAAGCTGATGTGGAGTTTGATCACCCCACCGTTGACTCGTTAATTTACGAAAGCTGTAACAACCATTTGGCGGTCATCTATTTCAGAATTGCCGAACCAATGGGGTTCCCCTATACTTTTCCGTTTGATATTGATACGGTATCACCCAATCAGGCAACGAGAGATGTGGATTACAGTTTATATACTACTACCGGTGCCGATTCAATTTATATTCCCGTAGGTTCGTTATACGACTCCATTATCATACGTCCTTACACCGATAGTGAAGTTGAAGGAGAAGAGGAGGTTCGTATTATTTTCAGTCCGCAAATGTGTAATTCTTTTTCCGCCCATAAAGACACTACCATTATTATTATTGCCGATAATCCTCCATTTCCCGACACTTCGCGGTACTATTTTACCAAGTGCGAAGACACTTTAAACCTGAACTTTACCGATATCTCTGGTGGGGTTCCTCCCTATACATACGATTGGTATGAGCAGGGTTCGTCAGATTCGAGCCTGCAATATATTATTACCGGTGCCGACTCGGCCATGGTACCTTGTTTAATGTACGACACCTGTGGGCATCAAAGTTATAACGAAGCCTATGTGCTGGTTCCTGACATTGTGGTTACAGCCGGACCCGACAAGGAGATGTGTAACGACCCTTCTGTTATTTTGGAAGGGGCGTCCGATGAAGCGCAGTTTTTCCACTGGGAATCCAACCCTACAGACCCTTCGTTGGCCGGACAGGAAAATATTCCCCAGCCTGATGTCAGCCCTACTTCAACAACCGAATATGTTTTAACAGCCTCCGACAACTGTACCCATCAGGAAAGTGATACGGCCATGGTGCTGATGAATGGGGCAGTGGCCAATGCAGGCGACGATCAGGAAATTTGTGTTGGCGACACGGTTATTTTATCATGTAATGATGCAGCCACTTACCAATGGACTGCTTCACCCAACGACCCCACATTAAATGTTAATGGCCAGGACACAACACAAACCGTCATGGTTTTTCCACAGCAGAATACAACCTATTCGGTTTCCATTGTAAACGACTGCGGATACTCTGCAAGCGATGATGTTAACGTAGTGGTAAATGCGCTTCCCAATGCAGATGCCGGCATTGATAATGAAGTTTGCAAGGGGCTTTCGTACCAGTTGCAAGCCACCGGAGGCATTAGCTATCTCTGGTCATCAATACCCTACGATGCAACACTGTCTGTCAATGGCCAGGACACCCTTGCCAATCCTTTGATAACACCTGATCAACAGACTCAATATACTTATATAGTGCAGGTTACAAACAACAAAGGGTGCGTTTCAGAAGGCTCCATGCATCTGTTTGTTAAACCGGTTCCCGTTGTTGATGTTACCGGCTCGGCCGATACAATTTGCTATGGCGAGCAGGATACGCTCGATGTTGTGGGAACAGACATCATACCAACATGGAGTGCCAATCCTGCCGACCCGTCTTTATCGGGACAGGAAAACAACATGTCAATTGTTGTCAGTCCGCAGGTTACCACTACTTATACCTTGTCAGCCGTTGCCACAGGGTTTGATTGTCCGGCTACCCTTACTAAAACGGTAGAGGTAATTCCTGAATTAACGGCAACCTTTCAAACCGAAGACCCTAAAGTGTGTCAAAATGCTCCTTTCCAAATTGTTTATACAGGCAATGCTTCTGCCAACGCAGTTTACACCTGGAGTTACGATGACGCACAGGTTAACAGCGGTTCGGGACAAGGGCCTATTGATTTACAGTGGCCAACAACCGGCATAAAAACCATCACCCTGCAAGTTAACGAAACCGGATGCAGTAGCAATACCGAACAGCAAACGGTTGAAGTGTTACCCACACCCAATGCCGGATTTACAGCTTCACCTACCGAAGGTTGTGAGCCGCTGGAAGCAACTTTTACCGACACCACAACAAATACCAGCGGTTTTGTTACCTATAATTGGAATTTTGGTGCAGCTGGAACAAGTACCGCACCATCACCGGCCATCACCTTTAATAAAGAGGGCACTTATAATGTTTCGCTAAATGTTACCAGCGATGGCGACTGCAAATCGTTTGTTGAAAAAACATCTCTGATACATGTTTACGATTCACCAACAGCATCATTCACGGCTACTCCTGCTGAAACCGTTTTAGAAGAAGCGACAATCAGCTTTGCCAATGGTTCAACAAGCACCGACACATTAAGTTACCTGTGGGATTTTAACGATGGTGGCACTTCCGATGAAGTCAGCCCCAGCCATACTTACACCGAAACCGGTGTTTACAACATTATTTTAACGATTATTACCGACAACGGCTGCGAAGATACCTATTCCGGTGAAGTGACCGTTCATCCCGATTTTGCCGTTTTTATTCCCAATGCCTTTACGCCCAACGGCGACGGGTTAAACGATACTTTTGAGGTAAAAGGAGTGGGGGTAAAAACCTATCTACTTCAAATTTTTTCAAGGTGGGGGAAACAGGTATATGAATCCGGCAACCTTGAAGACAGATGGGATGCTGCTGACGTACCCGGAGGAACCTATGTTTATGTGGTTCATGCTACTACGCTTTTAGACAAACAAATCGAAGAAAGAGGAACGGTGACGGTGATAAAATAAAAGGTAGCAAATAGTTTTTATTATTAAATCAGTATTAATTGTAGTGCCGCACTTTATTAGGTGTTGTTTTGCGGTTAATTCCAATTTTGAGCTACAAGTATTTTTTCAACAAAATAATGTTGATTTTTTTGTAGATAAGAAAAAGGTTTCTATCTTTGCACCCCAATTTTAAGAGGATATAGCAAAAACGCTTAAGAAACAATTAGATAGATGAATACTTTAAGTTATAAGACGGTAAGTGCAAACAAAGAAACGGTCAATAAAGAATGGATATTGATCGATGCGGAGAATGAAGTTTTAGGAAGACTTTCTTCGGTTGCAGCCCAATTCCTTCGTGGAAAATACAAACCAAATTTCACCCCTCATGTTGACTGTGGCGATAATGTAATTGTTATCAACGCTGACAAGATCAGGCTTACAGGAAACAAATGGGATCAAAAGGAATACATCCGTCACACAGGATATCCTGGCGGACAGCGCAGTTTAACAGCCAATGAAATGATGGCTAAAAAGCCTACTGCCATGGTTGAAAAAGCCATTAAAGGCATGTTACCTAAAAATAAACTCGGTAGCGCTCTTTTCAGAAATCTTCATGTTTTTGCAGGTTCCGAACATCCGCACGAAGCTCAAAAGCCAAAGAAAATAAATTTAAAATCAATTAGATAAGCATAAGAAATGGAAGTTGTAAACACACTCGGCAGAAGAAAAACTGCTATTGCAAGAATTTACCTCTCGGAAGGTGATGGTAAAATTGTTGTTAACAAACGCGACTACAAAGAGTATTTCACAACAGCTACTTTACAGTATGTTGTTGAACAGGCTTTTCTCCTTACCGATAACACAGGAAAGTATAATGTAAAAGTTAATTTGACCGGTGGTGGCATTAAAGGACAAGCTGAAGCACTTCGCCTCGCTATTTCAAGAGCGCTTATCAAAATTGACCCCGAATATCGTGGAGTATTAAAAGAAAACGGATTACTTAAACGTGACCCGCGTATGGTTGAACGTAAAAAACCGGGACAACCAAAAGCACGTAAACAATTCCAGTTTAGTAAACGATAGAATTATCCTTATTACCGGAACGAGTTTAGTATCCAAATTGCTGAAACTTCTGCGTCAAAACAGAACTATTCAGCAATTGTTTTTAGTGAATGTAAACAAATTAAAAAGTTAAAAAATGGCAAAAGTCACTTTCGAAGAAATGTTAGACGCCGGTGTACACTTTGGACACCTGAGACGTAAATGGAATCCTAACATGGCTCCTTACATTTTTATGGAGCGTAATGGTATCCACATCATCGACCTTTACAAAACAGAGGCGAAACTGGATGATGCTTTAAAAGCATTGAAACAAATTGCAAAATCAGGACGTAAAATCCTTTTTGTAGCTACCAAAAAACAGGCAAAAGATATTGTTGCCGAATCAGTTAAAAAAGTCAATATGCCTTACGTTACCGAGCGTTGGCCCGGGGGTATGCTTACCAACTTTGCCACCATCCGCAAAGCGGTACGTAAAATGACTGCCATCGACAAAATGAAAACCACCAGCTCATGGAATAACCTTTCAAAGCGTGAGCGTTTACAAATCGACCGCGAAAGAGCCAAACTGGAAAAAAACCTTGGTAGTATTTCTGATATGAGCCGTCTTCCTGCTGCCCTTTTTATTGTTGACATCCTTAAAGAAAACATTGCAGTTGCCGAAGCCCGTAAATTGAATATCCCTACTTTCGCTATGGTTGACACCAACTCTGACCCCACGCTTATCGACTTCCCCATTCCTGCCAACGATGATGCCTCCAAATCAATTTCACTGATTGTGAATGCTGCTACTCAGGCTATTGCCGAAGGATTGGCCGAAAGAAAAATGGCTCGCGAAAAGAAAGCTGCAGAAAACAGCGAAAAAGAAGCCAAAGCTGCTGCTAAAAAAGAAGAAACTGCCAAAAAGGATGACGACGCTCCTAAAACTGAACGAAAAGCAAGGCCCAGAAAAACTGTTGCAAAAAAACAAGATTAATAATTTTAGTAAAAATAATTACGAAATGAAAATAACCGCCAAAGAAGTAAATGAACTGAGAAAGGCTACCGGAGCCGGAATGATGGACTGTAAAAAAGCGCTTCAGGAAGCTGAAGGCAATATGGAAGAAGCCATCGATATACTCAGAAAAAAAGGCCAGAAAGTTGCTGCCAAACGCGCTGACCGAGAAGCCGGCGAAGGTGTTGTGCTTGCCAAAGTAAGCGACGACCAAAAATTTGGTGCTGCTGTTATGATTAACTGCGAAACTGACTTTGTTGCTAAAAATCAGGATTTTATTGATTTTGTACAGTCGGTAATTGACCTCGCTGTTGCCAATAAAGCTAAAAATAGTGATGAGTTAAACGCTTTAACACTCGAAGGCCGCACCGTTGCCGAAGCTATTGTTGAAAAAACAGGTGTAATTGGCGAAAAAATTCAACTGGGCGACTATCAGGTAGTAGAAGGCGAAAGCGTATATTTTTATGTACACAACGGTAATCGTATTGCATCGGTTGTGGCCTTTAACAAAGCCGGCGATTTTGCCGAAGCAGGAAAAGATGTGGCCATGCAAATTGCAGCCATGGACCCTGTAGCTGTTAATGCCGACCAGGTTCCTGAAGAGGTTAAACAACACGAAATTAACATCGGAATGGATCAGGCTCGTGCCGAAGGTAAACCCGAAGCTATGCTTGAAAGAATTGCCATGGGTAAATTGAATAAATTCTATAAAGAAAATACCCTGCTTGCCCAGGCATTCATTAAAAATAGCAAACAAAGTGTTGCCGATTATTTAAAAACCGTTGATGCCGATTTAACAGTTGTAGCTTTTAAACGTCTTGCACTTGCAGTATAACAACAGGTTAATAAACTAATTGCTTAAAGGCCATGCACGAAACTGCATGGCTTTTTTTTATTTATAGTCTGAATTTTTGTTTGCACCTCTTTTTGGTTTAATTCTTTATATTTGTCATCATATAGTCTTACATTAAATTAAAAAATTATGAGAAGTGTTGCTGCCGTTGTTTTTTACCTGATTTCACTCAGTGTTTTCGCTCAAACACCCGTTAGCGGAAACCAGTCGGGAACATGGTATTTAACAGGCTCTACATATCAGGTAACCGGCGATGTTACAGTGCCGGCAGGTGAAACATTAACCATTGAAGCAGGTGTTGAAGTTGAGTTTCAGGGAAACTATAAACTAACGGTCAATGGTAATTTGCAAGCCATTGGAACGGAAACTGATACCATATTGTTTACCGCAATTGATGCGGCTACGGGATGGCATGGTATCCGGCTTACCGAACAACAAAACGGCAGTACATTTATTTTTTGTCGGTTTGAAAATGGCAAAACCGTTGCAGGAACATTTCCCGACCAGAACGGTGGCGCCATCATGTTAAACAACTGTGATGCATATTTTGAAAACTGCTTGTTTGTTAACAACGAAGCCGTTGCCGATGATACCGGAATGGGTGGTGCCATTTACGCGCTTAATCCATCGGAAGAAACGCAAATACTTCACTGTAGTTTTATTAATAATTATGCTTACGGCGAAGGGGGTGCCATTAAGTTTTCGGGTGACACGGGTGCCCATATTGAATGGTGTGTTTTTGAAAATAACACCGTGCTCTATGGTGGCGGTGCCATCTGTTTATACGGCTGTTACGATACCCGGATTACCAATAGTCTGTTTTACAACAATACCACAACCTATTCCAGTGGCGGAGCAGTATTTATTGAAGGCTATAGTTCCCTCATCCGGTTTGTAAATTCAACCATGTACGGTAACAATGCTACCGGTGGCGATGGCGGTGCGGTTGACATTGCTTTTTCAGATGCTTCGTTTACCAATTCAATTATCTACAACAATCAGGGAGCTTACAGCGATAATATCTATCTGGATTTTGGTTATGCCGAAATAAATTATTGTAACACACCGTTTCCTGATGGTGCCGAGGGCAACAACAACATCAACACGGATGCCCTCTTTGTGGATGCCGCATCGGGCGATTTTCATTTAACCCCTCAATCTCCATGTATTGACGCAGGCATTGATTCGCTTACCATCACCACAGCTTTTGATGAAATTATAACGGTGGTAGATATGGATTCATCCGAATACTATGGCCCGGCTCCCGATATGGGTTGCTATGAATTTGACCCCACTACGGCAATACCCAAAACACCCTTTATAAACATGATGGTATATCCAAACCCCACAACCGGAATCATAAATATCAAAAATGAAGAGCATGAAAATGTAAACATTTCAGTTGTCGATTTTAACGGAAAAACACTCGTTAATAAATCGGGAACACCTGTTCAAAACCGGGTTGATTTGTCAGCACTTCAAAATGGTGTTTACCTCATCAAAATAAAGACACCCAATAACACCATTTGTAAGAAAATTATTAAAGAGTAGCCGAAACTTTTCAGTCATATTTTTTAAAGTTGTTCAAAGTTTAGGGTATCTTATTCTTGATAACTATCTCTATAATTATCAACCATAATCCGTGTAATCCGTGTAATTCGATGATTTTTATCATCGGATTAAACGGATTAAACAGATACTAACTCGCCAATGGCGAGATTTAATTGCTATTGAAAATAAAATAATAGAAATGGAATAAGATTTACTGATTTAATCTATTACACTAAGAAATATTGGGTTTATTGTGGATCCACATCCATCTGAACCAACACCGAACGGTATTTGGTGTATTCGCGAAATTTTTCCAGCACCTGTTTTAAATACGATTTAAAAACCTTCTGGTTTTGGTCGCCCCGGTTTTTTAATAGTATCTGGTTAATATACTTGTTTCTAATTCGTGAAACCATGGGGTATTCAGGGCCAAACACTTTGTTTCCGAAAACTGCTCTCAGCTCTCTGCCCAGTGTGTCGGCAGCTTCCTCAACCTTTATTCTGTCGGTATGTTTTAATAAGATTCGTATTAACCTGAAATAGGGGGGGTAGTTAAACTTTTTGCGTTCGGCCATTTCTCTGTTAAACATGCTTAGATAGTCGTTTCGTAACACATCCTGAATAATGGCATGCGAAGGTTTCCATGACTGAATAATGACTTTGCCCTGCTTGTTCTTTCTGCCTGCCCTGCCGCTCACCTGAGCCATCAACTGAAAGCTACGTTCATGTGCCCTGAAATCGGGATAACTTAACATATTATCGGCATTTAAAACGCCCACAACGTGAACATTGTCAAAATCAAGGCCTTTGGTTACCATTTGGGTGCCCGTTAAAATGTCGGTTTTGCCTTTTTCAAAATCTTCAAAAATTCTTCTAAATGCATGTTTCGAGCGGGTGGTGTCCAAATCCATCCGGTCGATGTGTGCATCCGGAAAAAACACCTCCAGCTCCTCTTCCACTTTCTCGGTTCCAAACCCTTTTAGTTTCAAATGCGTACTACCACAGTCGTCACACCTTCCGGGAACAGGCATGGTATAGCCACAGTAATGGCATTTTAATTTTCCAAGATATTTATGGTAGGTCAGGGTAACATCGCAATTTTTACAAACGGGCGTCCAACTACATTGTTCACACTCTAAACGCAACGAAAAACCACGCCTGTTTTGAAACAATATTACCTGATGCCCGTTGGCCAGCGCCTTTTTTATTTCACCAATTAAGATGGAAGAAAAATGCGAACGGATAAGCTTCCGGCGTACCTGATCCTGCATGTTAACCACAATAATCTCAGGCATTTTAACATTGCCATACCGCTCGCTCAATTCAATCAGACCATATTTACCCTTAAGGGCATTGGCATAGCTTTCCAGTGAGGGCGTAGCCGACCCCAATAAAATATTGGCGCCATGCATCATGCCGAGGTAGATAGCCGAATCGCGGGCATTGTACCGGGGTGCAGGGTCGTACTGCTTATACGACTGGTCATGCTCTTCGTCAACAATTACCAGACCCAGATTGGTAAAAGGCAAAAACATGGCCGACCGGGGCCCTGCAATTACTTTATACCTGTTATCACCCGGTGTCAAACCTGCCACATTGTTCCATATTTCCACCCGCTCGTTGAGGCTGTATTGCGAGTGATAAACGCCCACAGAGTCGCCAAAATATTTTTGAAGCCTGCTGATAATTTGAGTGGTAAGCGCTATTTCGGGCAGCAAATACAAAGCCTGCTTTCCCTGCTCAATGGTTTCGGTAATAAGCTTAATGTAAAGCTCTGTTTTCCCGCTGGAAGTTACTCCGTGGAGCAGGGTTACTTTTTGGTTTGAGAATGATGTGGTTATCTGATTATAAACCGCTTGCTGAGCAGGGCTGAGTTTGATGGCCTTTGCTGATTTTTCCGACAGATTACCGGCTTTTAATCTGCTTACTTCCTTCATTTCCGACTGGAAAATCCCTTTATCAATCAAAGCTTTTAATGCCGAAGTTCCCCCATCGGTTTGTTTTAAAAATTCCGATTGCCGTACCCATTGGGGTTCTGACTTATCAAGTCCTGTCAACGACAAATATTTCATCAGCAGTTCAAGCTGTTTAAAAGCTCTTTTCGAGAGTTCATCCATCAGCTCCTGAAGAATTTCTTCATCAAAAATCTCAGGGGAAAGCCTGATATATTTTTCGGTTTTGGGTTTATAGCGCTCCTTTAGCTCCTCCTCCATGACGACCATTTTTTTATCAATCATCGACTTAAGCAGAGGCAACACTTTGTTGTAACCCACCACTCCCGAAATTTCGGAAACGGTCATGGCTTTGTTTTCAAGCAGTGCTTCGGTTACCCTGTATTCAAAATCGGAAAGTATTTCGCGGTCGAAAACAAAGCCGGGCGACAACATCACTTTTCCTTCGCTTGAAAGGCGGAATGCCGACGGCAATGCGGCATTCAGCACATCGCCGGGATGCGCAAGGTAATAGTCAGCCATCCAGTCCCAAAACTGTAGCTGCATTTTGTTAACAAGCGGCTTTTCATCTAAAATGGAGAGCAGATATTTTGCCACACCCTTTTGGGGTGGATTTTGATGAATGGAATGTACAATGCCGGCATAAATCTTTTTTCTGCCAAATTGTACGGCAACCCTGTGGCCGGTTTGTAAAATCTCATTCCACTCGTAGGGAACCCGATAGGTAAAGTATCCATCGAGAGGCAGGGGCAATAAAACATCGGCAAACAGAGTAATTCTTTCCATCAACAGCAAAAGTAAACAATAGTGACGTTAAAGCAGGCTTGTGGCGAGGAAATAGTTGCTTCTTCCATGCTAATTCCTATTTTGATGCGATAGATTATTATTTTGGATGTCCCGTTAGCCCCTGCTATGTCAAACCCTCTTGGTGTTAACCCAACCATTTATTATGGCACAGTCCTTGCAAAAAATGGTAACACCCGGGAATTTTTACAGGCCGGCCGCGCAACCGGCAAAAAATTATTTTAAACTAAATTTTTTAGCCATGAAAAATCGTAAAACGAAAAAAGCAAATCTTGAAAACAAAAGAGTGCTATTATCTGAAATCGGATTTATCCTGACACTTGTGTTTGTTTTAAGTGCATTCTCCATTAAAGATTACAATAAACGGGTTTTGAGTTCTGTACTTTTAGATGACGGGGGCACAACAGTTGAAATGATACCCATTACCGTGCAAAACAAAAAACCACTCCCCGCACCTCCGCGGCAGGTTGTCAACATTAAAATAGTGGATGATAAGATAGATATTGATGAGAGTTTTAACCTCGATGTTACTGCTGATGAAGATGACGGGGTTACTATTTACCAACTTCCTGCCGAGCCTGAAGATGACGTTGAAGAAGATATCCCTTTTAAAGCACCAGAGAAGATGCCTGAATTTCAAGGTGGAATAGCTGCGCTCATGCACTATCTTGCTACCAATATAAAATATCCGCCCTACGCCAAAGAGGCCGGTATTCAGGGGCGTGTATTTATTAACTTTGTGGTGGAACGCGATGGTTCTATTTCAACCGTTAAAGTGCTCCGTGGCATCGGTGGCGGTTGCGATGAAGAAGCTGTTCGCGTGGTAAAAGCCATGCCCAAATGGAAACCGGGTTTACAACGCGGCAAACCGGTAAGAGTTTCGTTTAACCTGCCGGTGAAGTTTACATTAAAGTAGGTCAATATTTGTAATTTATAAAGCCATCCAATGGCTAATTCCTATTTTGATGTGATAGTGATTTTGTTAAGCTAAAAAACTTTACCTGTTTTTTTTAACAACTCTTTACCAAAGTCCCGAAGGGATGCTATTTAAATAGCACCGGGTGAAGCCCGGTGGATACAACAAAAATACGGAAAGCCCCCGAAGCGGGGTGTTACCATGG
>JALVAQ010000284.1 GCA_027011095.1 Bacteroidales bacterium | reverse complement strand
GTACTTATACTTATTCATTAATATTTTATATTTATTTCTTTTCCCGTAAACATAATCCTTTTTTTGTTGATTTTCTTCTCTCATTTCAATGATTAAATTAAGTTACCGTAATACGTTTTAACTCTCATTATACCAGCCATATAACTTCTCAACCCCTTCTCCAATCTCAATTTTGTGATGCCAGCCGAGGTTGTGGAGTTTAGTAACATCGGTGAGTTTACGCATGGTACCATCAGGTTTGGAAGTATTAAAGAATAATTCACCTTTAAAACCCACTTTTTCTTTTACCAATTCAGCCAGTTGTTTAATGCTTATTTCTTTTCCGGTTCCTATGTTAATATGCGTATTTCTAATCTCATAACCCTCTCTTTTATACTCTTCAACAGTTCCTAAGTAATTATCATCTACTGATAATTTTACCAAGTCGATAAAATTAACATGTTCCATAACATAAACACAGGCATCGGCCATCTCTTCGCTCCAGAGGAATTCACGGAGGGGGGTGCCGGAGCCCCAGATTTCGACGGAGACGAGGGGACGAGGGGACGAGGGGGTGATGCCGTACTTTTCTAGAATAGCTAAAATTTCATCTTCAGTTGATTTACCGGATACGGCTTCAATGGGTCTTTTGTTCAGGTCTTTACGGATGGAATTCCAGTCGTTGTTTTCGAGGCATTTGCCGAGGTGAATTTTCCGAACTAAGGCGGGAAGTACATGTGAAGTTTCGAGGTTGAAGTTATCGTTGGGGCCGTAAAGGTTGGTAGGCATCACAGAAATAAAGTTTGTCCCGTATTGTAAATTATAACTTTCACACATTTTAATACCAGCTATTTTAGCAATGGCATATGGTTCGTTGGTGTATTCCAGTGGACTGGTTAATAGATATTCTTCTTTCATAGGTTGCGGACATTCTTTAGGATAAATGCAGGTACTACCTAGAAATAGAAGCTTTTTTACTCCATTACGGTATGATTGGTCAATAATGTTGTTTTGAATCATTAGGTTGTTATAGATAAACTCTGCACGATAGGTGTTGTTGGCAATAATACCCCCTACTTTTGCTGCTGCAAGTATTACGTATTCGGGTTTTTCCTGTTCAAAGAAGGTTTTAACAGCCTGTGGGTTTCTTAAATCCAGCTCTGCTATGGTTTTACCGATAATGTTGGTGTAGCCTTTGTTGGTTAGGGCTTTAACGAGGGCGGAGCCGACGAGGCCTGTGTGGCCGGCGACGTATATACGAGAATTTAATTGCATGATATGATATTTATTTACTTTTAATTAATGATTGAACGATAGAACGATAGGACGAGGGGACGAGGGGGCGAGGGGGTGAGTTAGAGTTTCCATTGTTCGGGTTTGGTTATCATGTTAGTAAGCATTGCCATAATATGTTCGTATTTGTCATAAAGTTTATCATGTTCCTCTTGTTCGATATAATTACAAGCTAAGGCATAGTCAAGCCATACCTGAGTCTCGGCACTCTCGCCGTCTGAGTCAGACAATTTGGCAACAAATGATTTCGGATATCTTCTTTTTCTCCAGGCTTCGGCTATATTCCCTGAAACTGATCTGGATGATCTCCTAATCTGATCTGTTAAAGAATATCTCTCTTCTTTTGGGAACTTTTTGGATATTTCAAAAACTTCCATTCCTACCTCAAAGGAGAGTTTGTAGTCATTTAAGTCAGTATGTTTTCTTATTTTCTCCATTATTTTTTAGATTGAACGACAGGACGAAGGGACGAGGGGACGAGGGAACGAGGGGCCGAGGCGTGCTATCGTACTTTCGTCCAGTCGTTCTATCGTTTTTACTCGTAATAGTTTAGTGTCTTAAACCCTCCTTCTTTCAGGTAAGTATCTTTTTTCATCAGTTCTAAATCTGATTTCATCATATCTTTTACCAATGTGTTTAGGTCATATTCTGGTTTCCAACCGAGTTTGGTATTCGCTTTGGTGGGATCGCCTATTAGCAAGTCCACTTCTGTCGGGCGGAAATATCTTGGATCAACGGCCACTACTTCCTTTCCTGTTTCGAGTTGGTATTTTGGATTGCAGCATTTTTTTATGTAACCTTTTTCTTCTTTTCCTTCTCCTTTAAATTCCAGTTCTATACCCACTTCGGTAAAAGCCATTCTAACAAAATCACGTACTTTGGTGGTGATGCCGGTGGCTATTACCCAGTCTTCGGGTTGTTCGGCTTGCAGTATCATCCACATCATGCGGACGTAGTCTTTGGCGTGTCCCCAGTCGCGTTGGGCGTCA
>JALVAQ010000283.1 GCA_027011095.1 Bacteroidales bacterium | reverse complement strand
TTTCAATACTAAATGACCAAAAAAATCGGCATACTCGGAACACGCGGCATCCCCAACCAATACGGGGGGTTTGAGCAGTGGGCAACCCAACTGTCAGTAACACTGGCAAAAAGAGGTTATGATGTGTCGGTTTACAACTCTCATTTCCACCCGTATCAAAAGCCGGAATACAAGGGAGTAAAAATTATCAGGAAATGGGATCCCAAAAGTATTGGCCTGGCAAGCCAGTTTATTTACGACCTGCTTTGTGTAACAGATGCCCGGAAACAAAATTTCGATACCATCATTCAGTTGGGTTACACCACCAGTTCCGTTTGGGCAAAGCTTCTTCCCAAAAGCTCGCAGATTATCTATAATATGGATGGCATGGAATGGAAACGGAAAAAGTATAAAGGAGTGCTGTCAAAGTTTTTAAAACATGCCGAAAAGCTGGCGGTAAAACATAGTAATCAATTAATTGCCGACTCGCTTCCCATTAAAAAATATCTTGAAAAAAAATATCATGTGCAGGCAGCTTTTATTCCCTATCCAGCTGATATTTTTAGCAACCCCGACAAAACTGTCCTTCAGCCGTTTAACATTCAGCCTGACGAATACTTCCTGCTAATAGCCCGTTTTCAGCCCGACAACAACTTTGAAACCGCCATCCAAGGAGTGATTGATTCAAAATCGGACAAACCACTAATTATTGTGGGGGACGACAACAATCGGTATGGCCGGTTTTTAAAAAAGAAATACAACAACCGGCAGATAATTTTTGCCGGAAAAATATATGATAAGGTTGTACTGGATAATCTGCGTTATTTTTCGGCCCTCTATTTTCACGGCCACAGTGCAGGCGGCACCAACCCTTCGCTGTTGGAAGCCATGGCAGCTTCGTGTGTTATTTGCGCCCACAACAATGAATTTAATAAAGCGGTTTTAGGAGAAGATACCTATTACTTTAATAACGAAAAAGATATAACAGAAATTTTAAACGGCAAAACAAATGATTTTTCAAATAAACAATGGATTTCCGATAATTTGAATAAATTGCGTGAAAATTACACCCTTGATAAAATTGTTGACAGTTATGTTCGCTTAATTGAACATACAAAATAATTGTGAGATACTCAAAATACATATCTGTTATTGCAGCCATAGGCGATTTTTTAATATTAAACCTGTTATTCAATATTGCCTACTGCTATTTAAATAAGTTCGGGCCTTCCTGCCAGCAAACCAACGCCATCGTTTTTTATTTCTACATTAATTTTGCATGGATTATTACAATATCCATTTTCAAGCCCTACAAACTCGACCGCGTACTCGGAAAAAAATACATCCTGTTCACTTACCTAAAAAGTGTTATTTTTCTATTCCCTCTGTTTTTACTCTTTTTTCAGGCTTTTTCGTTTAACTATTATTCTCGTGAACAAATAAAATATCTTTTCCCTGTTTTTCTTGCTACTTTATTATTGTGGCGATTTTCTCTATATTTTGTATTGGCCATCTACCGTAAAGCCGGTTATAACTACCGGAATGTTGTCATCGTTGGCAACAACGAAACAGCCAATGAATTAAAAAATTATTTCTTAAAAACTCCCTGGTCGGGATACAAATTTAAGGGGTTCATTACTTTTGAGGAGTCAAACAAAAAGGAGGTGGTGGGAACTTATCGGGATTTGGAGCAATTTGTTGTGGAAAACAGCATCGACGAACTTTATCTTATCTCCGACAACATCCATAAAAGCATCTATAAAATTATCAATTCCATTGTAAGCAAACAAGCAGTTAAAATCAGGTTTGTTCCTGATATTTCCAATTTTACCTTTATGAATGTTAAGCTCGTTAACTACGATTCCATTCCGGTTTTACGCGTCCAGCGTGGCCCGCTCAGCTACTGGTATAACAGGCTTTTAAAAAGATTTTTCGATGCAATTTTTTCGTTTATTATTGTTGTTGGCGTACTATCATGGTTTATTCCGTTGGTAGGTTTAATAAACTTATTTACAGGTAACAAAGGTCCGGTGTTTTTTCTTCAATATAGAACCGGGATGGACAACAAGCCTTTTAAAATGATTAAGTTCAGAACCATGAAACAAAATGAGGAAGCCAACAGTAAACAGGCCATTAAAAATGACAATAGAATTACAACTTTTGGGAAACTACTTAGAAAAACAAGTCTTGACGAACTACCCCAGTTTATCAATGTTTTAATAGGGCACATGTCGATAGTAGGCCCACGTCCGCACATGCTTAGCCACACCGAAGAATACAAAGAGCTGGTGAAAATGTTTATGATACGCCATGCCATTAAACCCGGTATCACCGGATATGCGCAGGTACGTGGAAGAAGAGGGGAAATAAAACGAACCAGAGATATTAAAGAGCGGATAAAGGACGATTTGTTTTATATTGAAAACTGGTCGTTTAGCCTTGATTTAAAAATTATTTACATCACCATCCGCAATATTTTAAAAGGAGATAAGGCAGCTTATTAAAACAAGATGTCAGAATCTTACAAAGTACATTTGTAAAGACAATGAAAAAACAAAACACAAAATACCATGATATTTAGGCGATATACCTGTTTGGCAGGGATAATAATTTCTCTGCTGTTACTGTCTTGTACGTCAGAAAATAAACCACTCATAGACAACAACGGAAAAGGATTATTTCTTGTTTCGGGAGCTAAAACCCCTATTGATGATGTAGTAACAGCTTCCATTAACAATTCAAATATCCGCCTCGAAGGATATGTGGTGATATTGGGTGTGCCTGCTGCCGCAAAACAGGAAACCAATATAAAAAAACGGTTTTATAAACACGAAATCATGGCAGTACATATACTCAACTTTAAAAACAGGCAAAAGCTAAAGAACACAGATGTTTTAACCATCAAGCATGCTGAAATTATTGTATTACCGGATATGAAAAAAAATGATTTTTCGGTTTTTGTAGCAAATCCGGTTTTGAAAAAAGCCATACAGGAAGCTGCTAATAACGGAACCTTGATAACAGGAATCGGACGTAGCCGGGCACTAATTGGAAAATATTATTTCCAAAACAAAAAAATAGAACCGGGGCTGCAGCTAAATGAAAATTTGGTGTTGGATAACCTTTCACTACTAAATAATAATAAATCGTTTATCCAAAATACCACTGAAAAACAAGGTGTTGTATTTGTTGGTTTAAAGGCCAAGTCAATGCTGTTGTTTAACAACACAAAAGTCGTTGCTTTAAACAATGCCGCAATAACCCTACTCTATCCCGACAAAAAATCAAAAATTACCACAAACGGAACCGTTGTTTCATTAAAGCAATAATTTACATTTAAGGTTTAATTTTTGTTTTTGTTTTAAAATATTTGTTACCCCCCTGAGGATGAGATCGAATTTATATTGCTGTTATTGAACAATCAAATAGTAGTAATTTAACAAGGATTTGTCAATTTAATTTATAGATAGCTATAGGAAGAAACAACCTTAAGCAACCTCAATAGCTGATTTTCGTAACACAACCCACAATCTCTAAAATAATGTTGTAAAACAAACAGTTTCTAAAAAAGCGTCCTCCCCTAATTTATATTCGTTTTGAGTTAAATATAGAGTACTTTTGTATGTGTTAAGCAACTTTAAAAGTTATAGCCATGAAAAACAATAATATAGAAGGGTATGTATGTTTTGCCGAGCGGTTGGATTTGGCATTATCTCCTTTTTCAACCAAAAACGAAGTTTTAATTCTTGAATCCGATCCCGAACCCGGCTACTTTTCAAAAAACGGGTTTCCCGAAAACCTTGAACACGCCAGCGACCATCACCTCTATATTATTACAAAACATCCCATTACTTGTTTTCAGGATTGGGTTATCCAACATTCGTTTAAGGTGCGGAATAAATTAAATATTAACCTTCATATTTCACCCGGACAGTTAAACTTTCTAAATAAACAGCACAATTGCATACGTATAAGAACCCAGGAAGTAAGCAGCATTAAGCCGTTTTTAAATGATTTAAAACAATTGGATGTTGATTTTGTTAAGCACACAAAACATATACAGCCTTATAATAGTATTGTACATTTTAAAAAACATGCTGAAATGACTTTAATTTCAGAAGGAGTTTATGCCGATGTAAACGACAAAAATCGCCATTTTATTAAGTTACCCGTAAATCTTGATTTTGACGAATTTGAAAGTGTTGTTGAACAAATAAAAAACAATTGCGGGTTTAATATGTTTAATGCTGCCTATGCCATGTTAGCACGCCGTGATGAGATGATGAACTTTATCGCAGTCTATTCAAAACATTGCGATGAAAAGAGGCTTCCTGAGTTTAAATACTATCTTGACAAGCATATTTAGAGCGATTTCTAAATTATTTTCTGGCTTTTTTTATTTCATAACCAGTTTAAATAGCAGTGTAATAAGCACACCTGTAATATATTGTGCATGCATACTATCTTTAAATATCTAATATATTTAAATGGAATCTAAATAACTGGAAGATTAGGGTTTATACCTTATCAAGTATAATTTTGTACCCTTCAACGAAATATTAAAATCCTATGAAAAAGATACTTGAAATTATTTTTATCATCATCATTCCCTGGATTATTATTCTTTGGATTGTATTTAACTACAATGGTGATAAGGACAGGGATTATTTCCCGTCAAAGGAAATTAGTTTAAAACACGATTCCATTCCGGTAGATCACTCTAAATTTGCCGTTTTGCAACAAAAATTTGAAACACCTCAGGATATGACCAAAGCATGCCTGAGTTGCCACAACGGCCGCGGAAAAGAGTTTATGAAAACACCCCACTGGAAATGGGAACAAAGCGATACTATTCCGGGAAGAGGTGTGTTTAACCTGGGAAAAAAGAATTTACTGAATGATTTTTGTATTGGAGTCAACTCGAATGAAAATCTCTGCTCCATGTGTCACGCGGGCTATGGATACGGTGATAAGAATTTTGATTTCCATAACCAAAACAACATTGATTGTGTGGTTTGTCACGATAATACCGGAACTTATCACAAATCAAACCCATGTACAAGTTCCAACAATCCCAAAGCCGGTTTGCCTGCCGTGGGTACCGATTTAAACAATATTGCCCAGCATGTGGGTCAACCGCGTAAAAACAATTGTGGCGGTTGCCATTTTGTTGGTGGTGGTGGTAATAATGTAAAACACGGTGATTTGGAAATGGGCTTGTTGAATTGCACACGCGATGTTGATGTCCACATGGCTTCCAAAGGAAAAGATGCTAAAAACATGCGTTGTCAGGATTGTCACAAAACAGAAAATCATAACATCAAGGGACATGCCTATTCCGTTGCTTCTTCCGCGAATAACCGGGCAACCTGCGTGGAATGTCACACAGGAAAACCGCATAAAAGTAAATTGCTCAACGATCACTTTAAAACTATCGCTTGCCAAACATGTCATATTCCTACTTACGCGAAAATGTTTCATACTAAAATTATTTGGACATGGAACACGGCTGCCAAAATGGATAAAAACGGAAAACCGATATTTGATGAAGAGATACCCGGACACACTTACACATACAATGGAAAAACCTATAAAGATGTTGACATCGAGTATGACTCCCGTCATGGTGGTGCGGTTTTTAAAAAAAATGTAGAACCTGAATACGTGTGGTTCAATGGAACAGCTGATCACCACTTACTTCACGATAAAATTAAAGATACTATTCACCCGCTGATATTAAATCCTTTGTTTGGTTCTTATCAGGATAATGTTAACCCGGCAGATCCCAACCATCCCTCTAAAATATGGCCCGTGAAAATCATGAGAGGAACCCAACCTTATGACCCGGTAAATATGCTCCTGATTCAACCTAAGCTTGCCAGCCACGAAAAAGGAAGCGGTGCCCTTTGGGCTGATTATAACTGGAAAGTTGCCTGTACCAAAGGGATGGACTATATCGGATTACCTTTTAGTGGACAATACTCTTTCCTAAAAACGGAATCCATCTGGCCCCTGAGTCATGAAGTTTCACCTTCAGACAAAGCCTTGGAATGTGCCGACTGTCATAACTCCACCGACAGCAGGTTAAAAAACCTGACCGGTTTTTACCTTCCCGGCAGAGACAAGAGTTCACTGCTTGATAACGCAGGCTTAATCTTTCTTATCCTTGTTTTATTGGGAGTTAGCATTCATGGATTCTTAAGAATTACAAGCAGTAAAAAGAAGCATTAATATTATTAAATCTTGAAAAAATGAAAAAAGTATTAATATATAAAGGATACGAACGTTTCTGGCACTGGACACAGGCCTTGCTGATTTTATTGCTGGCCGTAACCGGTTTTGAAGTTCATGGTACTTACACGTTGATGGGATATGAAAAAGCAGTTTTTATTCACCGTAATCTGGCCTGGTCATTTATCATTCTGATTATTTTCACTCAGTTTTGGAATATGACAACCGGCGAATGGCGTCAGTATGTTCCGTCAACTAAGCTGCTGAAAGCACAAATCAGATATTATATCACCGGCATTTTTAGTAATGCACCCCACCCCACCCGTAAAACGGTTTACAATAAATTTAATCCGTTACAGCGTATGACCTATTTAGGACTTCGCATATTGATTATTCCAATCGTTGTGCTTAGCGGTTTGGTTTACATGTATTATGTTTCGCTGGTTGACCAAAGTGTTGTTGGAAGTCTTCAGCCAGTTGCTTACCTTCATACTTTTGGAGCCTTTCTTTTGCTGGGTTTTGTTATTGGCCATGTTTATTTAACAACTACCGGACACAGGCCGCTTTCCGCCATCAAAGCAATGATTACCGGCTGGGAAGAAATGTCGGATGAGGATGCTGAACTTGCCCTGGAAGAAAACCTGAAAGTTGCACTTATTTCAAGTAGAAAAGGTATCAGTGGCCGGGGAACAATAGAAAAAGAGGGGGTGTTTGAAACAGCTTTCGACGATGTGGTTGAAAAGCTGGGTATCAATACCGAATCAACTCGTCTTCGCGAAAAGCTGTTAACCTCCAATGTGGGATATTTCCGGATTGGTAAAGACCATAAATATCAGGAAGTTAACGAAGTATGGCTGAAGCTTTACAAATGTACCGATAAAAAAAGTGTTATTGGAACAGATGTAACACTTGACAGAACACCTGAAGGTAAAAAACAGATAACCGCATTAGTTGATAAGATTCTTTCAGGTGAAATAATTACCGGCGAAAGGGTTGAGCGCGTTTGTAAAGACGGAACCATTGGCTATCATACCGTTTCGGCTGCACCTATTAAAGATAAAGATGGAAATATTGTAGGATTAGAAGGGTTTATTATTGACATCACCCCTCAGGTAGAAGCCGAAAAAGCCCTTGAAAAGAAAATTGCAACAGAACACAAATCAAATGTGTTTTATGAGCAAATTGTCAAATCAAAAGATGTGGGTTATTTCCGTATTGACAGTCAGGGTTTTTATCAGGAAGTTAATGATACCTGGCTCCGTCTTTATAAATATGACTCCAAAGATGAAATTATTGGCAAGCATTATTCATTAAGCCGTACCAAAGAAGATTTTGTTAAACTGAAAAAATCGTTTGAAAAGGTAGTGAAAGGCGAAACCATTCCTTTGGGAATAACCCGTCGATATTGTAAAGATGGTAGTATAGGATATCATTCTATTACCATGACTCCTGTTGTGGAAAATGGTAAAATAGTTGGTGTTGAAGGGTATATTGTTGATAAAACAGACCGCAAACTGGCTGAAGAAGAGCTTAAAAAAGCGCAGGTTTAGGTTAATAATTGGGTAATAAGAAGGAAAGGGCTGCCAGATTGGTAGCCCTTTTTATTTGAGTGTCCAACAGTTGTAGCTTCTTTTGTTTAAAGCATAACATTTAGTAATTTAGAACCAAATTACTTCAATAAAAATATATCTAATTTATTTTCTTTTCAAATAAATAATGTAATCTGCATAATACCAACGGATTAAAGCCAACCCTTTATATGAGGCATAATTCATAACTCACCTATAATCAGGTGTTTGAAACCTAATATAGATTCGGTTCAAACAATGTACTATCACAAATTATTAC
>JALVAQ010000282.1 GCA_027011095.1 Bacteroidales bacterium | reverse complement strand
AAAACATATTTTTTATAAATCCGAAAATCCTGCAAAAATATCTTCTTAAAAATCGTGGTTATTGAGTCTTCCAAACGCAAAACCGATTCCCGCCACCTGAGGTTATATCCTGTAAGGTTTGACGAACCAATAAAAGTAATTTTATCGTCAATCAATAGTAATTTCCGGTGGTTGCGGCGATGACCCCGTGTAAAAATGTCGGTATTAAATTTTATTTTTTCAAAAAACCTCACCTCACCTCCCACTTCAGTAAGCTTTTTAAAAAAAGCATCATCAAGCGCTTTTCCACCCCAATAGTCAATTAGTAATTTAACCTCCACACCCTGTTTTGCTTTTTCAGCAAGGGCATCAATAAACTGTTCACCAACAGCATCTCTGCCAAGCCTAAAGGTTTCGATGTAAATATAATGAACGGCATTCTTGATGCCATCAAGCATCGACCGGTAATACAGCTCCGGGTTTGAAAACAGATGATATGGACGATTGATTGAAGCCACTTTTTAAACCATAAAATAGTTTGGGTAAATTGTCAAGGTGAAAGTAACAATTATTTACCGAAACAGTAACAAAGAAAACTTAAAAGTATTGCTTAGTTGTTAAAATTATTATGATTTTTTAAGCCGGAAAAGGAAAAAGAAGATAACAAGAATAAGAATTATTGTTCCGATAAGGCCTGCCAGCAACAAACGGTAATGCTGAATGGCTTTTAATGATTTCTCGTTTTCTTCCTTTAACAAAAGTGTTTTGTTGAGTTGTTCTTCGGCCTTGTATTTGGCTTCTATTTCAGCCATTTTTGTTTGGTTAAGTTGGTTGATTAACGAATCTTTACCAACCATAAATTGTGTGTAGTAGTTTGTAAAGTCGTTGTAGTTGCATGTGGCGGCAGCAATTTTAAACAGATACTCCTGATTTGATGAGATATAATCCGGCAGGTTTATTTCGATAGCTTTATCCAGACTTTTCAAAAAATATTGTCTCGCTGTTTGGTAATGCTTTTGCAGCATGGCAATTTTTCCTTCGTTTTGGTCGAGCATTACCAGCCCCGAAACGGAATTAACTTTTGTGTAAATTTCGCGGCTTTTACTAAAATAGGCTTTAGCCTTTTTGTAGTTTTCCATGTTGCCGTAAAGCGATCCCATGTTGTTATAAACCATTGCCATACCTTGCAAATCGCCCAGCTTTTTTTTAAGTAAAAGCGATTTTTCGTAATAGCTAAGTCCCTTTTTATAGTCTTTGTATTGTTCGCAGTAGGTATCGGCCATATTGGTGTAAACTTTAGAAAGCTCAAATTCATTTTTTGTTTTGATATAAAATTTTTCCGCTTCCTGTAAAAATTTCATTGCATGCGAAATATCTCCCCATGCTTTGTAAATAATGGCAATATTATTTAAACATTGGCCAACGCCCTGATTATCTCTAACCTCTTCAAACAATAGTTTTGCCCGATAATAATAGTCAAGCGAAGCCTGGTAATTATAGCTGTAATAGTTTATGTTTCCCAAATTAATCAACGTGGTTGCCATACTCGATTTATCGCCGGCTTTGGTTTTTAATGCAAGTGCCCGTTTATAATACTCTTCGGCTTTGGGGTAGTTCGACCACTCATCATAAAGCAAACCAATATTGCTTAAACAATTTCCCTGTTGTAAAATATCGCCCGATTTTTTAAATGCATCATCCGCTTTTATAAAGAAATCGAGTGCCGTTGAATAGTTACTTAGCATATAGCAGCTCACCCCCATCGATTTGTACGCCTTTCCAACCAAATCGGGACGGTTTATTTTTTGGGCTAGTATTGCGGCTTTTTGTCCGTTAACAATACAATCGTCGAACATAACATTCCGGTACGCCTCAGATAATTGAATGAGAAGCTCAATTTTTTTTATCCCCGAAGATTTTGAAATACTTGTTTTAAGACTGTCGATAGCAGAAATATTTTCAGCAAAAGCCGTCAGTGAAATGTAAGTAAGTAGTAGAATTGCGATAGTTTTTTTCATAATCTCACAAAAGTAAAAAATCTTGTGGATTTTAGACAATTGTCATTAAAAAAAGCCATCTGATCAAATTGGATGGGCTAATTCCTATTTTGATGTGCTGACACCATTATAGAACCGATAGAGTGTTGTCGGATTTTGTTTCCTGGGACTTTGTCAAAGTTGTTAATAATCTTAAAAAAACCCTGTGTTAAATCCCCGAAGGGGATGCAATATGAATAACCATACGTGCCAGCGTATGGAGATCACACAAAACACAACCAAAGCCCCG
>JALVAQ010000281.1 GCA_027011095.1 Bacteroidales bacterium | reverse complement strand
TGTTGAAAGAAGGATTTTGCCATTTGATGTTGTGCTTCGGCATTGCTTTCGGTAAGTATGTCCGATAAAGTTAGCACAGCACCGTTCCATTGCGGCATCATCCATCTGCCGGCAGGTAACGCCTCAAATTCAGGTGATTCATTCAGACCGTCCGACCAAAAGCTAAGGTAAAAATAAGGCTCGTTTACCATGCTGTCGGCAATGGCATACCCTATGCCGATGGTTTGTGAGGCTTCGCCCTTGCTGTTTGTTGCCATGGTTATAAACGATCCTGTATCGAAGTGGTGTGGCCAGATTTTTACCGGTTCGGCATTGTTGATTCCTGAGGCAATCTCATTTAAGATGATGTTCGCATTGTGCCGCAGTTTCGTGTTTTCAATCAGCTCATTACTGTTTTTTACAGAAAAAACGCCTCCGTTGGCAAGGGGGTGTTCCGGAATTTGGTAATGGAGTTCATTTTTGAAATTGGAGACGTCAATACTTAGATCGGCCAGGTTTTGAGCCAATTCGGCAAAAACCGCATTAATAGTTTTTCCGTTCAAAGAGATGGTTTTTTTAATGTCGCCACAATCATTTAAAACTAATAGTTTTAATTCAGGCAGGTACAAAGCAACCTGCATTCCGTTTGGCATGGGGTTGCCAAGCAGATACTTGTTTTCCTCAATGTACTCCATGTTGGTGTTGCTGTCGTCGGGTTGTTGCGGTATAAGGTGTCTTCCGGTTTTGGCAATAAACTGTGCCGCATAATGCTGCTGCTCCAGGGCATCTTTCATCTTATCGCTGAAAGCATGGGAGAGCGTTTTCCAATTGGTTGGTGATTTATCCATGAGTTTGAATTCTGATTATAAATGCCTTAAAGTTACGCTTATCATAACCTCTTAACGCTTTATTATGATTTAATTTTCACGCCTTTCCAAAAAGCCACATAATTTTTGATTTTTGACGCCATGGGTTTGGGGTCGGGATAATACCAGGCGGCATCTTTGTTTATTTTACCGTCAACTATTATGTCGTAATAGGAGGCGTGGCCTTTCCACGGACAGATGGTGTGTGTTTCACTCTTTTTTAAGAATGCCCGGTTTACCGTATGCGCCGGGAAATATTTGTTTCCTTCAAGATTTATTATTTTATCGCTTTGGGCAATTACTTCCCCGTTCCAGATTGCTTTCATATTGATTATTTTATGATTTTGTTTTTCATTAATACTGTCGCTATTCAAGCTGTTTCCTGACATAAATCATATAAAATATATTTGTGTTATGGTGCACTGCACCTGATGAGTATCTGCTATGAAATTTGATGAAATGAGAATTTAGCATCAACAACCCCAGCTCTGTTTTTAAAAAAAATATTAACGCATATTGTATATGAGATATGTCATAATCGCGCTCTAAATATGTAAACAAATATATAACATCTTTGTAGCGATTAAATAATTAACAGTAAAACAAATTCTTATGAACAAGAGTTACGCAACCATTACTTTTTTTCTTCTATTATTTTTATTACCCGGAATGCTTTTAAAAGCTCAATCATGCGAAACTAAAACTAACAAGTGGCCTGACCGCTATTATTACGATTTTGGAAAAAAACAACTTTATAAAGATGTTCAGCACACTATTCTTGCGGAACGGCCTTTACTGGTTAAAGAGGGAGAAGAGTTTCAAATTGAGATTACCGGATTCAACCCTTTGGATTATTCCATTATCATCGAAGATACTGCTTATAATATGTTTAGCAGTAATATTGATGGTTTTATTAATCTGCTTAACCCTTCAGCTATTCAGGGGGTTGATATAAAAGCCTTTCCCAATGGATTCAATATAGATGGCTATGGTGCTACTGATGCTACTAAAGACTTAAGTGGTTGCCCAAATGTTTCTTCGATAAAGAAATCTTCAGATAGTATGTTCGCAGCATTTAAACGATACAATAAATTTATCAAAAGTTTAAACCTGATAAATGAAGTTTATTTAAAAGTAACGAAATTACAGACATTTTCACCTTCTGATATCCGGATTATGATTGACACAACAATTGTTGAAGGAATAAATGATACATTACTGGATAGTGTTCTGCAATTTAATCAAAATAAAATACCTGATACGAGTTGGTTTGTAGAAACAGAAAAAGCTTTGTCTGATAGAATTTTTCAGTTTAAGATCGTTTTCGACTCACTTGAAAAACTAATAAAAAGAGCTCCTGATGCTTGTTTTGCAGAAGAAATAGAAAGTATTCTTAAAGTTAAAATGTTTCTGCAAGAGTTTGAAAGCC
>JALVAQ010000280.1 GCA_027011095.1 Bacteroidales bacterium | reverse complement strand
TACTCTGTCAGCACCGTAGGGAGGATTTACATAAATAGTCGGGTAGTTCCAATTCTCTTTTAGCCCATCGTTTTGGGGCAACATAAATTCAGTTTCAGCATGAACAATTGAATATTCATTGGAACAAGGGTCTAAAGCAATGGAGCCACCAAAAAATTGCCTTATGACATTTACATATTTTGGTGGTGTACCCCAACTCTGACTTTTTGAATTTACTGTTCTTCCAGCACTCATAATATTTTTTTCCAATTTTTTGAACGCAACTCGATTAATTCATTTTTTAATTCGTTAATTGATTTCCCATACGGTGCAATAACATTAAACCACTTTTCTATTTCATCAATTTTGTCTGCGAAGTATTTTCGTAAAATCATATCAGCTTCGAAGTCCATTTTTACTTTTGTAAAAACATTTCGCTTTTTATCAGCAGTGTAACTATTTTTAAAGGCTTCTTGTACTTTTATATAATCTTTAACAGGATTAAGTAGCAATTCATCAATGAATTGTGCAAGACCATTATCAGTTAGAAATATAAGCCAATCGTATGATTGTGCCAATACTTTTAATTCTTTATTATGATTTTCTGCGGTAAACCAGTTTCCATGATTACTAACAACTCCAACAGTTAAGATGAATTTTTTAAGAAATTCACTATTGTCAGAGTAAATAATCTCCTCCATTAATTCGATATAAGGCTTAATATAAGGTTTATTATCGGAGCGATAAATAATACCATATTTTTCTCCTGTGTCAGTTCGTATTTTTTGTAGAGAGGACGCAGTACGTGCAACATAGGCTCCCTGTTTTGCTTTTTCTATTGTTTGAGGCCCTTTTTTGTTGCCTTCTTCAACCCCAACTCTTTTACATTCAAAAATAGCATAAGGTTTTTGCATTTGTTCAAATACAAATAATTCATGTTCTTGCTGTTTAAAAGATTTAAAACTTGTTAATAAGAATGAATCTTTTGATTCGCCAATCGTACATGCGTTACGGAGAATATTGTGTTTATCAAGAAGATTATTGTTTTTTTTCTCAAATCTGGAAATGTCTGTTTTCCTCTCTAATTCTCGCAATATTTTTGTTGCAGTTATAGAATTACCGTCATTTGGAATTTTGATTTGAAATTCATTTATTATGGGGTGTAAAGAATACTCAACATTGTGTGAAATTTCTTTATTACCATACTCAAAAAGACTTCTCTCAATTGATACTGAATTATTAAATCTCCAGGTTTTTAAAACATAATAGGTAATAATTTCAACCATTGTCCCAAGTGCTCTTCCTGCTGCTTTTTTTTTGTCCTGCGTATAATGAAAGACTTTCTCTCCAAGAGCATTCTGTAATTTATCAACAGATATGTAAGTCATATAATTGTTCTTAATTTTTTACAAATTTACTACTTGTTTTTAGTTTAGTAATGAACTTGTTTAAAGTCTTTTGTTTTACACTCATTATCATTAGGTTAACTTTAAAAGTTCACTCATTATGTGTTTGTTTCTCCAGTTTGTTGCTAAACAACAATTAATACAGCAAGGTTGCCAAAGTAGCGGTATTGTTTCGTTTTATTTTGTCTCGTTCATTTTTACAAAAAAAGCGGCTTTCTCAATGGTGGTAATCATATCGTACTCATCCAAAAACACATTATCAGGCACATTAATGGGCGTGGAAGTATAATTTAGTATCCCTTTAATTCCGGCATCAACCAGCTTTTTAGCAACCTCAACAGCCCGATTGGGTGGTACGGTAAGAATGGCAATTTTAATATTTTTCTTTTTCATAATCTCTTCCACACGATAGGGTGAATAACAATAAACACCATTGTACTCGGTTCCTATTTTTTCCATGTTACTGTCGAATGTTGCCACAATACGCAACTGCGAACGTTTTCCGTAAAAATAATTAAACAAGGCGCGTCCAAAATTACCAAGCCCCACAATGGCCACATTTATTCCCTCCTCGTAGTCCAAAATTTCGCTGATAACATTCACTAAATCATGGATGTTGTAACCCTGTTTTAAGCTGCCGTTAAATCCGATAAGCATGAGGTCGCGCCTAACCTGAACCGCAGTAACATGCTGTATAGCTGCAATTTCGTGCGAAAAAATATGGGTCTTTCCCTTTTGCGAACAAATTAATAAAGCCCTGCGATATTGGCTTAACCTCGCTATGGTTTTGACAGGTATTTCTTTTGAGTGAATTTTAACTTTTGTCATGACAATAAATTATTAATGCCACAAAGTTAAATATTATTGTTAATACAATAACAATACTGTT
>JALVAQ010000279.1 GCA_027011095.1 Bacteroidales bacterium | reverse complement strand
ATACATATTCAGATAGTTCAAAAGACAGTTTAATATAATACATTAGAAATCAGTAACTTCATCATAAGCAAATTTCCTTCCGGGATGAACTCATTGATCTATTACATGAGCATCATATTGAATTTAACAAGAAAAATTTGCTTTAACCTGCCATAGTAACGCCCCGCTTCGGGGGCTTTCCGTATTTTTGTTGTATCCATCGGGCTTCACCCGGTGCTATTCAAATAGCATCCCTTCGGGACTTTGGTAAAGAGTTGTTGAAAAAAACAAGTAAAGTTTTTTTTTAACAAAATCGCTATCACATCAAAATAGGAAGTAGCCCTCATTTTGACAGGCAATAACAATTTGCTTTCTGTAAGGGATAATACCACGGGAAATATTCTCATTAGAAATTACAGTTTGAACAATTTAATACACATATAATAAGGAAATTGTACCTTTCAGATTACCCGCCTGACATGGTCAGACAGGCAAACCTGAAAGAGCGTAGTAATTAATACATTCAAAAAATGTAATTTACAAATTGTAATATACAAAATATTTATTACACAAGTCCAAAGCTTATCCGAACATGCAATCCGAAAAAGCAAACAAAATCTTCATCCGATTTAATGCAGCTTTGCTCTTTTAATTAGGTATGAAACCAAAACATGCTCAAATCCTTTGGTGATATCAGCTTCAACATAGTCGATACGATAACGGTCGCAGCGTTCTTTAAGCTCTTTTTTGGCAGCGGCAAATTGCTTTTGGTATTCCAATCTGACTTCAACCGGATTCAACTTAACCATGTCGCCCGATTCCATGTCAACAAAGCGGTATGGACGATCGTCCAAATCAAGTTGTTCTTCCAGTTTTTTATCAGTAACATGAAAAAGCACCACTTCATGTTCGTAATGTCTGAAATGTTGCAAGGCGGGAAACATTTCGTCTAACCTGTCAATATGATCCATCATATCGCTGAAAATAATAACCAGCGATCGTTTGTGAATCAGCTCGGCAATGGTGTGCAGCGAATTGGAAACGTTGGTGCTTTTTTGATTTTTTGCCAGTGCTGCCGGCAGTAATTTCTCCATTTCGGAATAAAGAAACTTGCGGTGCGTAAGGCTTGAGCGGGCGTGGGTATGTAAGTCAACATCTTCCGAAAACAGACTTAATCCAACGGCATCACGCTGTTTTTCCATTAGATTGATAAGTGCAGCAGCAGCATAAATGGCAAAGGTTATTTTGTTGGGGTTGTCGATGCTGATGTTGTCTTTTACCGGAAAATACATGGACGAGGAGTTGTCGATAATTATACGGCAACGCAAGTTGGTTTCCTCTTCAAAACGCTTTACAAAAAGTTTGTCGGTACGGGCAAAGAGTTTCCAATCGATAAAACGGGTTGTTTCGCCGGGGTTGTAAAGCCTGTGTTCGGCAAATTCAACCGAAAAACCGTGAAACGGGCTTTTGTGAAGGCCTGTTATAAAACCCTCAACAACCTGTTTCGCGAGAAATTCCAGCGAGTTAAACTTTTGTAACCTGTCTCTGTTGATTGATAAACTCATGTTGTTATAAGCTAAAAAGGCTGTTAATAATAACAGCCCTTTATAAATTTTATGCTTCGGAAAAAACTACATTAATTTTTCCAGTTTTTCCACAAGCACCTGTTTTGGAACGGCGCCCACCTGTTTGTCGACAACCTCGCCACCTTTAAAGAAAAGGATGGTAGGGATGTTTCGGATGCCGTATTTGCGTGCGGTTTCCGGATTGTGGTCAACATCCAGCTTACCCACAACAACGTTTTCGCTAAACTCTTCACCAATTTCCTGAACAATGGGGCCAACCATGCGGCAGGGGCCACACCAAACAGCCCAAAAGTCAACAATAACAGGTTTGTCGGAACTTAAAACAAGTGCCTGAAAGTTTGCATCTGTAAATTCTAAAGCCATAATATTCTGATTTTTCTGATTCTTAAATAGAGGGCAAATATAAATAAAGAATAGGTTGCAACAATACGAATTTTAAAAAAGCATTTAATTTTATTGACCCGTCTGAGTTGCGGTTTGAATTGAATCGACAGAAAAGTACAACCGGCTGACACTTTCGTGATTGTACGGGTTTTCAAACAACAGTTTCCGGTCGATGGAAATATCGCGGCTGTTTTCCAATAATTTTTTCACCGTGCGGTTGTATAACTCTTTGCTGTTTTTTTGAAGATACAAGTAAACCGGTTTGCCGGATGCGGCAATCTCTCCTGCATTGTAGGGCTTTCCCCAGTATTTTATGGTGTTATCCCACGTAAAATACATGTAGTTGTTGGGGAATAGCTTATCCAGTTTTTCCCGGTAATTGGGCCATTGTTTTCCACCCATGGCAAAACTGAACATAAGTGCATATTGCCGGTAGGGTGAGCCATAAGCCTGACTGGTAATGATGGTGTAGCTGTTTTTATCCAGAGTTTCAATAAAATCGCGTGTTTGTGCGGTGGCTGTCACCTGTTGCGAAATGGTTCGGGAAACAACCCGCATATATGATACCGACTTGCTAAATTGAAACAAAATAATAATCACAATAACAGTGCTTAACAATTGCTTTACTATCTTCTGTTTAAAAAACAACTGTATCGCCTCTTTATTTAAAATAAGCAAAAACGGATAAAACAACAACGCCGGTAAAAAATACCGGATGGCATATTGCTTACTTACAATAAACACAAGCCCCAATACCGATAAAGTAAACCCTGAAAATATTTGTGCCGAAAGCAACCATCTTTTCCGTGTAAAAGTCATGATTATCAATAAAACAACCATTAAAGCAGAAGCATAAAAAAAGTATCTTTCACCGGTTAACAATTTGTCAAGATTTTTTACAAACAGGGTGGTGTCGATAATGTTGGATTCCCCGGCCTGATACTGTCCGCTGTGCACAAACATGCCCCGCATCCACCAATAAAAATGGTGCCACTGAACGGCCACCTGTGGCGACAGAACAAAAAATACTATCACGGTGTAAGCAAGGTATTTAAGTTTGTTTTTGATGGTTTTAATTACAAACAACGGAAGTACTATTAAAGGAAAAAAGGTCATTTTAATGGAAAGGCCGATGCCCATGGCCAGCGAATAGTTAAATATTGATTTTTTAGGGCTGTAGTCAGGTTGATAAAGTTCGCGAAGCAGTTGGACTTCCAACAGGTAAACCGGAATAACAAATATCAGCTCGGGATATATGCGCCCTGCTATTTCGTACCACACATTAATTATAAAAGGCGCCGTTTGAATGATAAGTGCATATAGCGTACTGCCCGTTATTTTTCGCACGGCCTTACCTGCCCAAAACATAGCGGTTGCAATAATGGCGGTAATGGCAAGGTTAGATACTGCAAGATACATATCAGCGTTAGCCATGGCATCTTCAAAAAACGGCGTTTTGCTACCACGGAAAAAGTGAATGATTTTAAAAATAAAAGCAAGTATTATTTGAAAAATTGCTCCCGGATGGTCGATGTTTGCCTGCCCGAATCTGCCGGTGGCAACACACATGCCGCTTATAAAGTCGATATACTCGGGGTCGGTAGAGCGAAGCGATAAATCGCCGTTAACCTGCCGGAAATAGAATCCAACCAGCATGTATAATGCAGGAAAAACAACCAACAGGTATTTGCTGTATTTTTTCATTGACAGCTTGATTTACTTTAACTTATAATTAATATTCAGTTTATCGAGTTCGGTAACAAAGCCTGCAGGTTCTATCCGTGCCGTCAACGATTTTAACCTGATGGAACGTTTTTCTTCGGGATCCCATAGCTGAACCTCCAAGGGTGTTTTTCCGCTTTTTTCGCGGGCGGCTTTAATGAGCTTCTCGGTAAAGGATAGGTCAACTTCAGAAGCGCTGATGTCGATAAGCACCGAGTGCAGTTTTTTATCCATTACCTCTTCCATCAACATCACCTCTTTTACCTGAACCTGTAGATTTTCTTCGTCATTAAACCTTGCTTCTACCCTGGCACTGATAAAAAGTATCGCCCCTTCAAAAATAAGGTGTTTAATTTTAAGATACTGTTCCGAAAAAACCATCAGCCGGATGCTTCCCGAAAAGTCTTCCAGCGTAAAGATACCGAAGGCAGAACCTTTTTTAGTCTGTCGCTCAATAGCTTCAACAACCATGCCGCCAAAGGTTACTTTTTTATTTTTAAAAGATTTCAGGTTATTCTTTAAGTTGTCGATGTAAACGGAGCAAAAGCGTTTCATGGCCACCTTATGGTCGTCAAGCGGATGTCCTGAAATGTAAAAACCGGTAACCTCTTTTTCGGCTTTCAGGGTAACCGCCCGGCTCCACGGTTCACAAACCGGAATGTCAGGGTCTTTAATGGCGAAAGCATCATCCATTTCTCCAAAAAGGGATACCTGTTGCGAGTTTTGGCGCTCTTTGATGCCGGCACCGTGTTTTAGTACCTTTTCAATAAAGGTGCTGCCTTCCGGGTTTTCGCGATGGAAATACTGTGCCCTGTGGGTCTCCTTAAAAGCATCAAAAGCACCGGCTTTCGCAAGCGCTTCAAAACTCCTTTTGTTTACCGACTTAAGGTTGACTCGTTTGGCAAAATCGAAAATATTTTTGAAGGGGCCGTTCTCTTCTCTCTCGTTTATGATGTCTTCCACTGCCGAGCCGCCCACTCCTTTTATGGCAGCCAGTCCGAAACGAATAATCCCCTCTTTGTTAACGGTAAAGTTGTGGGCACTTTCGTTGATGTCGGGGCCAAGAACGGGAATTCCCATTCGCTTTGTTTCGGCGATAAAAAAGGTTATTTTATCAATATTTTTCAGGTTTCTGCTCAACACGGCGGCCATAAACTCAGCCGGATAGTGAGCCTTAAGGTATGCCGTTTGATACGAAACATACGAGTAACAGGTAGCATGCGATTTGTTAAAGGCATATTTGGCAAACTCTTCCCAGTCGTGCCACACTTTTTCAACTTTTTTTACCGGCAGCCCGTTGTTTTCGCACCCTTTTAAAAACTCCACCTTCAACTTATTCATCTCGGCAATTTTCTTTTTACCCATGGCTTTTCGCAGCGAGTCGGACTGGCCACGGGTGAACCCTGCCATTTTACGCGAAAGCAGCATCACCTGCTCCTGATAAACGGTAATGCCATAAGTTTCCTTAAGAATTTCCTCCATGATGGGGATGTCGTAAACAATCTCCTTGCGGCCATGTTTCCGGTCGATAAATTCAGGAATGTATTGCATGGGACCCGGACGATAGAGGGCATTCATGGCAATAAGGTCTTCAAAACGGGTGGGTTTCAGCTCTTTAAGATGCTTCTTCATACCATCCGATTCAAACTGAAACAGGGCAGTGGTTTCGCCCCGGCTGTAAAGCTCATAGGTCTCCTTGTCATCAAGCGGTATGGTGCTGATGTCAATTTCAATACCCTTGGAGCGTTTAACGTTTTCAACGGCATCCTTAATGATAGAGAGGGTTTTAAGACCCAAAAAATCCATTTTTAACAACCCGATTGATTCGATAAATTTACCATCGTATTGGGTAGCCACGTCAAGTACCGAATCTTTAACGGTTGATACGGGCACATAATTTTCCAAATCGTCACGCGCGATAATGATACCGCAGGCATGGGTACCGGTGTTGCGTACCGACCCTTCCAGCGTAAGGGCATTTTTTAAGGTTGACTGAATTTCAGGCGTACCCTCTTTCAGATGTTTTTTTAATTCAGGTACTTCGTCGATGGCCTTTTGCAGCGAAATTCCCGGTGTATCGGGAACAAGTTTGGCCAGTTTATCTGCTTCGTTTAAAGGTAGTTTCTGAACTCTTGCAACATCCCTTATGGCCATCTTGGCGGCCATGGTGCCAAAGGTTATAAGGTGGGCAACGCGTTTGGAGCCGTACTTGTTGGCTACCCATTCCAATATTTTTTCCCGTCCGTCATCGTCAAAGTCAATGTCGATATCAGGCATCGAAATACGGTCGGGATTTAAAAACCGTTCAAAAAGCAGATGGTATTTCAAGGGGTCAATTTCCGTAATGCGCAGGCAGTATGCCACCACCGAACCGGCAGCACTGCCTCGCCCCGGCCCAACTACCACCCCCATATTACGGGCAGCATTTAAAAAGTCCCACACAATAAGAAAATAATCGGGGAACCCCATCTTTTTAATGGTTTCAAGCTCAAAATCAATGCGCTCTTTTATTTCGGGAGTAATTTCACCATACCTGAATTCGGCTCCCTGGTAGCTGATGTGTTTTAAATAGCTGTCGGCATCTTCAAAGGGTTCGGGAATTTCGAAGATGGGCATAATGGGTTTGTGATCCAACTCATACACTTCAACCTTATCGGCCACCTCGTTGGTATTGGCAATGGCTTCGGGGATATCGGCAAACAGTTGCTTCATCTCATCCTGCGTTTTAAACCACTCCTGCCGGGTGTATTGTAACCTTTTAGGGTCGTCAACATCGCTGGCGGTTCCAATGCAAATTAACCGGTCGTGGGCATCGGCATCCTCCTTATTAATAAAGTGCGCATCGTTTGTGGCCACTACTTTAAGGTTGTGTTTTTTTGCCAGCTTAATCAATTGGTTGTTTACAAAAAGTTGGTCTTCATAAACTTTTCTGTCCATTTCAGGATTTCCCGAAGGGTGCTTTTGCAATTCAAGATAGAGGTCGTCGCCAAAAATTTCTTTATATTCCAAAACAGCCTGCTCGCCTTTTTCAATGCCTTCGTGTACCAGCTTGTCAGGCACCTCGCCACCAAGACAGGCGGTCAATGCTATTAACCCTTCATGGTGTTTTCTAAGGAGGTCTTTATCAATACGTGGTTTGTAATAATATCCCTCTGTCCATGCTGCCGAAATCAGTTTCATCAGGTTTTTATACCCTGTTTGATTTTTTGCCAGCAATACAAGATGCCATCCCGATTTGTCCTGCTTATTATTTTCTTTGGAGTGCATGCTGCGACGGGCAACATAAACTTCGCATCCCAAAATGGGTTTTATATCTTCCTGGATACAAACCTCGTGAAACTTTTTAGCGCCAAACATATTGCCATGATCGGTTATGGCCACCGCCTTCATGCCGTCTTTTTTAGCTTTGGCAATAAGTCCCGGAATATTTGATAACCCGTCCAACACCGAAAACTGCGTATGGTTATGAAGATGTGTAAAGGTTACATCATCGAGGTGGGAAACCGATACCGGCTGTTCGTTTTGTATTGTTTCTGTAACGGTTTCGTGATAAGCCTCCACATCCAAACCAATGGGTTCGATGGGATTGTCGTGCATTTGCTGAAAGGCTTCTACAACTGACGGGTCAACTTTAAGGTGCTGCGACTGAATAACTCCCAAACGAATCAGCTCCAAAAAACAGCGGGCAGTGGCCTGCACATCGGCGGAGGCGTTGTGTGCCGCATCAAAATCACGGCCAAACAGTTTTTGATGCAACTCGCCCAAAGTAGGCCATTTATATTTACCGCCTCGTCCGCCCGGTAATGCACAGTAGTCGGTCGATAGATCTTTGGTGTCGATAACATTTAGTTGGTGCAAATTGGTTTGGATGCCGGCACGCAAAAACTCAGCGCCGGTAACATTGATATCGAACTCCACATTATGGCCTGCAATTCCCTTAACGGCTGCAAGCGATTTGTTGAATATTTGCAGCACCTCTTCCAATGGCAATCCTTCTTTCAACGCCCGTTCGGTAGATATGCCATGAATTTTTTCAGCACCTCGTGGTATTTCAAAGCCTTCGGGCTTGATGATATAGTTTTTTACCTCTGTCAGCTCACCTTTTTCATCGTGCACCTGCCATGCCAGCTGAATCACTCTGGGCCAGTTGTCAAAATCGGTAAGGGGTGCGTTATAATTTCGGGGCAATCCGGTGGTTTCGGTATCAAAAATTAAAAACATAATCAAAAAGAGTTGCTAAAAAATGTATTTGACTGACACAAAGCAACCTGAAAAAACTGCCTTGCTTAGGGCAAAGTTAGGTAATTCGCCAGTGATAAATAAGGCTTTTTTGTAACTTTTGACGAGAAGTTTTGAACAATAACCATGAACAACCCGATTTTTTCCGGAATTTCGTGGGTATTTAAATTTTCCTTATAAAGAACATATAAAAGAACATATAAAAGAACATATAAAAG
>JALVAQ010000278.1 GCA_027011095.1 Bacteroidales bacterium | reverse complement strand
CTCAGAATTTTCGGCATTTAAACAATCTATATTATTGCGCCAAAAATATCCTACAACAAGCCAATCGAATGTAATAGAAGGTTCAACGGCAACAACCGTCCCGTGAGGAATAACACTCTCAATTAAATAAACATCATGCAGTATTTCTTTGTCCCTACCAGTTTTATTTATCTGCAAAAGATTTACAATCAGGCTTGCCACCAATAATAAGAAGGCAAAATATTTAAAAACAACAAACCCTCTCTTAGTAACATTTATTCGATCGGTTAGAAGTTTTACTTCCGGTACCATATACAACCCAAAGGCAAGTGCAACTAACGGAAAAACCGGTAAAAGATAAAAGCCACTCTGTTTCATACTTACCATGATAGGAATCACACCTGAGAGACCTGTCAAAAAAAGAATATACACCCACAGATTATTATGATGTGTCCACTTTATTTTTCTTGTAAAAACAGTAAGCATCACAAAAGCAACAAACATGGGAACAAGTTCGGTTAAAAAACGACCTAGTATATAAAACCTGCTACTTACCGTTGTTACTTTGGTTACGCTATAAATAACCTGAGTGTATAGATAGGCCAAAAGATTATCAATGCTGCCGGGAAACAGAATAAATAGCACTAAAAAAGAACCCGTTAAAGCGGCAATCATTAAAACTGTATCCTGCAAGAATCTTTTAAATGAAACTTTTTTATTGAGAGCAAAAACCCAAAACGGCAATGCCATCGGGAAAAGTCCCACCGGCCCTTTTGACAACACCGCGAGAAATACCATTACGCCTGACAGAATAATATTTACAACCCTCTTTCCCTGATAGCTTTTTATACTGAACAATATGGACAGCATCGTAAAAATAGCCATTGTATTTTCGAGCATATTATTTGAAACGCCCCAAATAACAACAGGAACGGATAGCCACAAAAGTAAGGGAAGCCAATAAAATACAAAGTATTGTTTACCGGCAACATGTTTCCAAACTCGTACTAAAACAAATCCTGTTACAAGGTAAGTAATAAATGAATAAGCCCTTTCAACCAGATAGCCATCTCCCAAAATCCTGAAAAACAAACTCTCCATTCCAAAGGCAAGGGATGGCTGTCCACGAAAATGCCGTTCAAAATCAGAAGTAAAAAACAAATCCCAAAAAGAACCCAGACCATGTGCCAGATTTTTAGAAATAACCGCATAGCTAAGCCCATCACAAAACATACCGTCGGAAAGCCATTTCGGACTTACAACCAACATAAACAATGCTATGGTTATCAACAAAAAGGGAAGCTGCTTCGATTTCATAACAACCAGAATATTAAGCTACTTTTCCGATACTGCTTCAAGGTAACACTTACGGCAAAGAGGTTCATATGCATCAGTTTCGCCCAGTAAAACCAACTTTTCATCTTTGGCTTTTCGGTGCGAATACTGGGCAAGGTTACCACAACGAATACAAATAGCATGTACTTTGGTAACATACTCGGCAATAGCCATGAGCTTAGGAATAGGGCCAAAAGGTTTTCCGGCAAAATCCATGTCCAGCCCGGCAACAATTACTCTTTTTCCCCTGTTGGCCAACTCATTGCAAACCGAAATAAGCTCATCATCGAAAAACTGCGCTTCATCAATCCCAACCACCTCAAAATCCTCATCATAAAAAAGTATTTGTGAAGCATTTTGAACAGGATTCGACTTAACCGCATTGGCATTATGCGACACCACATCTTCTTCATCGTAGCGTGTATCTACGGCAGGCTTAAAAATCTCAACCTTCTGATTGGCTATTCGTGCACGATTTAAACGCCGTATCAGCTCTTCGGTTTTTCCCGAAAACATAGAACCACAAACTACTTCAATCCAGCCTGTTCGCTCGCTGGCATTTTTATCTTTTTCTAAAAACATATTTTTTCCCGGTAAAAGAATAATTACATTCAGTTACTAAAAATAGTAACTTTGCCAAACAGCAAATGTAATAACTTTGAAAGTATAATAATATGGAACAGGAAAAAATCCTTTTACAAATTGAAACCGAGCTGGTTGCATTAAGAACCTTTATAAGAAAACTAAAACCGGATGCCAAAATCCATCAACTCGACATTGATTTAATAAAGCAAAAAGCCATTTCGATGTACGATTCGGTGCTTATGCTTGAACCCACTCGTGAGGCAGTACCTAAAGCCACCGTTTTCGACATTAAGAAACCCGAACCTGCAGTAGTACCTGACAAAGAAATAGACGACAGCATGGAGCTGGAAAAGCAACGTCTGATTAAAAACAAACAGGCCGTAAAGGCGGAAACTATCATGACTTCGGAAGAGGAGATTAGCCATGATGTTGACGAACCTGCTGTCACGACATCAAAGGAAGCGCCAAAACCGGTTTCGCAACCGAAACCTGAAAAAGAGGTAAAGCAGCAACCCCTTTCCGAACCTTCGTTGGAAGAAAAAAAAACTGAAACCATTGAGTTTGAAATTGGTTCGTCAACAGAAGAACCTGCTAATAATGACGTTGAAACGGAAAACAAGGCTACACAACCTGAAACCGAACAACAACCTAAACCTGAAGCAGCACCTGAAAAAACAGCACAAACCCCTGCACAAGCTGATCTGTTTTCCGCATCTCCTGAAACAATAGCCGATAAGCTATCATCCGAAAAACAAAAAACCGTAGCTGACAAACTCTCGCATGATAATCAAAACAATCTTCGTAAATTTATCGGTATCAACGAAAAATTTTTACTGATAAACGAACTCTTTAACGGCGACCTGAGCAGATACAACAGCGCCATTGACGAACTGGACAGCATGCAAACTGCTGAAGGTGCCAACACCTGCCTCATCGAACTTCAGGTTCAAAACCAGTGGGATGAAGAATCGGATGCTTATGTCAAATTAAAAGAACTGTTGGAGAAAAAATTTGTTTAATTATAATTTAATAACCCGATACTTTAAATATTCTGTTATGGCTCGCCTTCTCACCATACTTATCGTTGTCTTTGTTTTTTCAACCGGACGGGCACAAAACCTTCAATATGTTAAAAAGGTAAACCATAAGCTTTGCTCAAAAGCCTATCACGGCAGAGGTTATGTAAAACATGGTGATACAAAAGCGGGAAAATTTGTAGCTTCGGAGTTTAAAAAAGCCGGACTCAAAAGTTTTACCGACAACTATTATCAACCCTATCAATTTGCCATCAACACCTTTCCCGGAAAAATAACCGTAAAAGCAGACGACAGGAAATTAATTGCGGGAACCGATTTTGTTATCAGCCTCTCTTCGCCCGGTATAAAGGGAACATATCCTCTGATTTGGGTTCCCGATTCGGTTTCCACCCCTGAGCAGCTTGTCAGTTTTGTTGAAAACAGTGGCGAAAAAGATGGCTTTTTGGTGCTGCCACAACAATTTAAAAAACTTTACGGCACCGAAATTCCTTGGGGTCGTGGCGCCATCCTGCTTGAGGATAAACAGCCCTGGTGGCATGTTTCAAACGGCAGACATGTGGGCAGGTCGGTTTGGCTGAAAATTGATAAACATAAGCTCCCCAAAACCACCCGGACAATCTATCTCGACTTTAACAACCGGTTTGTTGAGCAGTACCAAACTCAAAACATAGCCGGCTACATTGAGGGAAGTGCAGTTAAAGACACCTTTCTGGTTCTTACCGCCCATTACGATCATCTTGGAATGATGGGTAACAAAGCCTGGTTTCCAGGCTCCAACGACAATGCCAGCGGTACAACCATGATACTTGACCTGATGCATTATTACACCCAACATCCACCAAAATATTCAATAGCGTTTATTCTTTTTAGTGGCGAAGAAGTCGGTTTAATGGGTTCAAACTATTACGTTGAACACCCGTTATTTCCCCTAAAAAAGATTAAATTGCTAATCAATTTGGATATGATAGGAACAGGCAGCGAAGGCATTACCGTTGTCAATGGAACAATTTACAAAATCCTATTTCAAAAAATGGTTACCATTAACAACGAACATCATTACCTTGCTGAAGTAAAAGCCCGTGGTGAAGCTTGCAACAGCGACCATTGTCCGTTTTATAAAAAAGGGGTAAAATCAATTTTTATATACACCCGGGGAAAAGAGTATCCGGAGTACCATTCGGTTACCGACAACAACGTACCCTATACAAAGTATGAAGATTTTTTTAAGTTGATAACCAACTTGGTTAATAACTATTGACAAGGGTTTACCTGCACTATGCGCCAAATCGAAATAACAACATGAGCAAACTTTACATTGTACCCACACCCATCGGCAATCTTGAAGATTTTACTTTCAGGGCAATTAAGATTTTAAACGAAGTTGATACCATTTTAGCCGAAGATACCCGCACCAGCGGAAAGCTGCTAAAGCATTATGATATTGGCACACGTATGAACTCGTACCACATGTTTAACGAGCACAAAACCGCCGAACAGTTTGCCGACAGAATAGCATCGGGCGAAACCATGGCATTGATAACCGATGCCGGAACACCAGCCATTTCGGACCCGGGTTACCTGCTGGTGCGCGAGTGTATTAACAAGGGTATCGAAGTAGAATGCCTTCCCGGAGCCACTGCCTTTGTCCCCGCGTTGGTCAATTCAGGGTTACCCAACGACAAATTCTTTTTCGAAGGCTTTTTACCTCATAAAAAAGGAAGACAAACACGGCTTAAATTTTTGGCCACCCTGCCCTATTCCATCGTTTTGTACGAGTCGCCCCACCGGCTTATAAAAACATTAACCCAATTATCTGAATTTTTTGGTTCCGGACGAAAAATATCTGTTTCCCGTGAACTTACAAAAATTCATGAAGAAACCATAAGGGGAACCATAACTGAAGTATTGGAATATTTTCAAACAAAAACGGTGAAAGGTGAAATTGTTATTGTTATCGGTGCAGTGGAAAAAGAAAAATAGACTATAGATTCCCTTTTTTTACCAACGGGATTCCTATCACGTAAAAAAAACAGGCTGCCTTACAGTAATAAAACTATTGGGGCAACCTGTTTTAATAATCAATAGTTATTCACTAATGTTCTTCTCAAACTTCTTTAAAGCTACTTTTACCATTTGGTACGAAAACCAAATAAGAACCGGCCAGCTTAAAAACCATAATATTTGTTCAGTGTACATATTTCCTCCTCTTTTAGCAATTAATAACTGTGCGAATCTTCTTCCATCTCCTTTACTGTGATGGGTGTGTTGTTGAGCGATTTCCACGCATACCAAATGTAAGCTAAAACAAAAGGCACCATCAACGAAACATAGCTCATGGCTATTAACGTGTACTTGCTGGAAGATGCATTTTCGATGGTTAATGAACTCTGCAAGTCATACACCGACGGGTAAAATGCCGTGTGGTTAAATCCAGCCGTCAGCAACAACGCGAATACCGTAAGTACGGTCCCTGCACCTGAAAACCAAATGGCTTTACGTCCGCACTTATCGTAAGCAAACAGTGCACGATAAATGCCCCACAACACCATTACAACACCCAAAAGCAATATGATTAAAACCAACGGCATCGCCAACAAATTATGCAGGTATTTAAACGATTCCATATTTACCACCTTTGTTACAGGGTCGTAGTTAAAACCTGAGATAACCAAAATGTTAATCAGGAAAAACAGGAAAAACACCAAAAACAATACTGCATTGGGAAGCAGTTTTTTGCGTGCCCTTTCCAGAATAGCTTTGTCATCCACATTATTCATAAAATATAAAATAGCCAAAATCCTGGCAAGGAAAAATACGCCCAAACCCAACGAAAGGTTAATGTATGTGGCATATCTGCCAAAATTTAATGCCAGCTCCAACCCTTTATAAGGTGATTGCCAAAACGATTGGTTCATATCGTTTACCAGAAAATCAGAACCTGTAAAAAAGGTTGCCACCGCTGTTCCCAACAGGACAGTTGCCACCAATCCGTTTATGTATAAAAAGGTGTCGTATGTTTTAGTACCCAGCCAGTTACTGGCTTTACTACGATACTCATACGAAACAGCCTGAATGATAAAAGCAAAAAGAATAATCATCCAAACCCAGTAGGCTCCGCCAAAACTGGTAGAATAGAACAGCGGGAAGGAAGCGAACGCTGCTCCGCCAAAGGTTACCAAAGTGGTAAAGGTAAATTCCCATTTACGACCCAACGAGTTGGCTAAAACTTTAACTTCCGAATCGGTTTTACCAAGTGTGTACATAAGCGTTTGCCCTCCCTGAACAAAGAGGAGGAAAACCAATAGGGAACCAAGCAGGCTTACAATAGCCCACCAATATTCCTGCAATGCGAGATATGATAAATTTTCAAACATAATTAGTGCCCTCCATCTTTAAATCCTTTAATCTGTTTCAGCATAATTTTTATTTCGGCAATCAGCAGCACCGTAAAAGTGATTGTAAAAAGTAACACCGTAATCATTACCGAAGTATGATCGATGTTTGAAACTGCTGTAAGCGTTGGCATATAGTCCTGTACTACCCATGGCTGGCGCCCGAATTCGGCAACCATCCAGCCGGCTTCCTGAGCAAGGAATCCCAATGGGATCGACCAAAGCGCAATGTACAATAGCCACTTCTTATTGGATATTTTATTTTTAACAACATAATAAAGTGTTAAAATAAATATCAATACAAACAGGGTTCCCAAGCCTACCATGGTGTGGAACGAATAAAAGGTTAACGGCACATTGGGTATCAGGTCGTGCGGGTCATCGTAATAGCCATAGCCAAAATCTTTATAATTCTTTTTAAACACTGTAAGGCTGGCATCGGCTTTTTCATTATCCTTTGCTTTTTTAGCCGCTTTGTAATCGGCCAGAGCCTGAATGGCTGTCTTTCCGCGGGCTATCCGATCGTAATATGAAACAATGCCCTGCTCCTTGTTACCGTGAACCAAATCGTGCACTCCAGGTACAAAAGCATGCGGATTAAGCGCTGCCATATACGAAAGCATATTGGGTATTTCAATTTTAGCCGCCCACTCTTTGGCCTTAGGATTATTGGGGTTAGGAGCCTTTTCAAAAATACCGATAGCAACAAGTGGCGCATTAGTCTGACCGTAATAAAGCCCTTCCATAGCAGCAAATTTCATGGGCTGAACCCGGTAAACCTGACGAGCCGATTCGTCACCGGTTATTATCATCATCAGCGAAGTAATCAAACCAAATGTTGCTGCAACAACCATACTTCTTTTAAAAAAGATAACATCTCTTTTCTTGATTAAATACCAGGCACTGATACCGATAACAAACAAAGCCGAATAGGTATAAGCCGAGGTAATTACATGGAGAAACTTGTTGACAGCGGTAGGTGAAAACAACACCTGCCAAAAGTCAACCATCTCGTTACGGGCAGTATCAGGATTAAAATGCATACCAACCGGATCCTGCATCCAGGCGTTGGCAACCAAAATCCATAAAGCAGACAGGTTAGAGCCAATAGCTACCAACCATGAGGAGGTAAGGTGAAACCCTTTACTAACTTTATTCCACCCAAAAAACATAATGGCAATAAAAGTTGACTCCATAAAGAATGCCATAATGCCTTCGATGGCTAATGGAGCGCCAAAAATATCGCCTACAAACCATGAGTAATTGGACCAGTTGGTTCCAAACTCAAATTCAAGAATAATGCCTGTGGCAACGCCAATGGCAAAGTTAATTCCAAACAGGGTCATCCAAAATTTGGTAATGCGTTTCCACATCTCGTCGCCTGTTTTCACATAGATGGTCTCCATAATGGCAATGATAAAAGAGGTACCCAGGGTGATGGGTACAAAAATCCAATGATACAATGCCGTAAGTGCAAATTGTGCACGTGACCAATCAACCAAAGCAAGATTAAAATGTTCCATACATGTTGATTTATTTATTATTAATTGGAGATGTCATTTGTTCAATTACATAATTGCTTCGCTCTGAATCAGATTTAAAATTAGTTTTCAAAAAGTCGGGAAAAAAGAAAAGTTTAAGAATGGCAAACATGATAAAAAGCTTGATAAATATTATAAGCCACAACTTTTTACCAACGGTCATGCTTTTAAAGCCATCATAGTAAAACAAAAACACCATCTTTAAAATGCGCCCCATAACCCGTAAAATTTATTTAATCTAATGAGTACTCAAATATAGATCATATA
>JALVAQ010000277.1 GCA_027011095.1 Bacteroidales bacterium | reverse complement strand
ATTGCCGTGTTGGGACCCAACGGAGCCGGAAAATCTACCCTTCTGAAAACATTGCTTGGATTTGTTCCTGCTTTAAAAGGCGAAATCAGCTATGGCGAAAAAAAGCTTTCGGAAATTCCGGTTAAATCAATGGCCTCCATGGTTTCGGTGGTGTTAACCGATAGAGTTGACGACACGTACCTTACTGCCGGCGAGATTATTATGGCAGCACGATATCCCTATATTTCATTGACAGGTGTTTTTGATGACAACGACATCAAAATTATTGAAAAAGCAGTTGAACTAACAGGTGTGAAGGCACTTTTAAATCGTAAGTTTCAAACTTTAAGCGATGGCGAAAAACAGCGGATTATGATAACAAGGGCTTTGGCGCAGGACACGCCGCTTATTTTTATGGATGAACCCACAGCTTATATCGATTCGCCGGGCAGAGTGGAGCTGATGCACCTTTTAAAAACGATTCCTCCGAAGGGTAAAACCATTTTAATGACCATTCACGATGTGGAGCTGGCATTGCGTTTTGCCGACGAACTGTGGTTGTTGGGAAAGAAGGGTTTATTTATTAGAGGTAATCCCGATGAGTTGATTAACAACAGCAGCATCAATAAACTTTTTGACGCCGAAACAGTTAAGTTTGATAGAGAAACAAGAAGTTTTAAATGATTGTAAAGGATGTTTGCATATCTCACTATCGTTTATAAACCACCGGTTCTTTGTTTAAAAATTGAGTTACGACTTCCAGGGTTTTTTGTTTGGCTTCTTCCAGCTTGTCGTTTACAATAACCACATCAAAATGTTTGGCGTATTGCAATTCGTAGCCTGCTTTTTTAACCCGTTTTCGAATGCTTTCATCATCATCGGTATTGCGCAGTCGTAAGCGTTTTTCCAACTCTTCAATGGAGGGAGGTTGTATAAAAATAGCAAGTGCATCGTTGCCATACAGCCGTTTAATGTTCATGCCACCCTTTACGTCCACATCAAAAACCACATGCTTTCCTTCGTTACGCAGACGCTCTACTTCTGATATTAAGGTGCCGTAAAACTGATTTTCATATACCTCTTCCCATTCAACAAAAGCATTCGCTCTTATTTTCTGTTTAAAGTCGTCAACCGATAAAAAATGGTAATCTTTTCCATCTGTTTCGCCGGGACGTATTTGGCGGCTGGTTGCCGAAACGGAAAACGCCAATCCGGGAACCCGGCTCATAAGCCAATGTACGATGGTTGTTTTACCCGCTCCTGAAGGTGCCGAAAAAATAATCAGTTTTCCTTTTTGAACTTTTGTCATGCTTACGGCGATTTATAAAATATTAAACAACTGCTCTTTAATTTTTTCAAGCTCGTCTTTCATCAGCACCACAATTTTCTGAATTTCGGCATGGTTGGCTTTTGAACCGAGCGTATTAATTTCGCGGCCTATTTCCTGTGTTACGAATCCCAGTTTTTTGCCGGGCGATTGCGGACTGTCAAGCGTTTCCATAAAATAATCAAGGTGCTTTTTCAGGCGCACTTTTTCTTCGGTAATATCAAACTTTTCGAGGTAATAAATCATCTCCTGCTCAAGGCGGTTAGCGTCAATCTCGGCATCGCTGCCCCAATCTTCCAACCGCTTACGAATGCGCTCCTTAACAATGGCAGGCCTTTCAGCTTCATAGGGCGTTACTTTTTGCAGCAGGTTACCAATGGTGGAAATCCGGGCCACGAGATCTTTTCCCAATATGGCACCCTCTTCTTTTCTGAACAGGTCAACTTTTTGAATGGCACGAAGAATACCATCGTAAATTTGTTGCCACTCCTCCGGATTGGTTTCTTTCTGATTTTGAACCAATACATCAGGCATCTTTACTATTACCGGAAGAAAACCGGTAAAATCGGTTTGTCCGACCTCCTGTGCAAGCAATACCATTTCGTTGTAATAGTGTTTTGCAAGTTCTTTATTAATAACCGGTGCCGACAAGCTTCCGGTACTTTCGGACTGCATACCGAAATCAATTTTACCACGCTGTAACTGCTTGCTCAGCAGCGACCGCAGCGTAGCTTCTTTTTCACGAAACTCCTGTGGAGTGCGTAAGTTTAAATCAAACTGTTTGCTGTTTAGTGTTCTTATTTCAACGGTTACTTTGCGAAAAGGAGTTTCTATCACCTCTTTCCCAAATCCTGTCATCGATTTTAACATGCTTTCAAATTCAAATTGTTAATAAAAGGCTAAAAGTAAATTAATTCATAAAAAGAATGCCAGTTTGTTTCTGTTTTTCTGGATTAGAAAATAAATAATCCTGCTATTTCTTTAAAGCTGTATAAGCCAAACATATCGCCTGCGGTAATAAGCACCACAATTACGATAACCCATTTTACAAACGCCACTCCTTTTTTAACAGCCATCCGCGAAGCGACAAGCGCCCCTATCACATTGCCTATGGCCAACACAAGTCCGTACAGCCAGTTTATTTGCCCGTAATACAAAAAAACAAGCAAAGTAAAAGGGGCGTAGGCAAGCACGATAAACACCTTTACCGCGTTTGCTTTCACCAAATCGAAACCGGCGCCCAGCACTATACTTGCCAGCAAAAAGTAGCCTACGCCCATGTGAATAAATCCACCATAAATACCGATTAGAAAAAAGACAATATAAACTTTCCAGTTCAATGGCTTTTCAACCACTTCCGCTCTGCCGTAAATATATTTTTGAGGTTTATAAAGGATAAACACCAACATGACAAGCATGATAACCCCAATGGCTTTTTCAAAAATATCTTCCCTTATATCGACAGCCAGCCACGACCCCAACAAGGCACCAAATATGGCTGGAATTGAAAGGTAAACCGCTTTGCGGAGCGGTAGTATTTTTTGTTGCCGAAAGCTGGTTGTTGCAGTGAGAGTTTGAATGGTTATGGCTATCCGGTTGGTGCCATTGGCAATACCTGGAGGCAGCCCCAGCATCATTAAAACACTTAGCGAGATAATACTTCCGCCTCCGGCCAAAGTATTGATGAATCCCACCAACAAACCGGCAACTATTAAGGTTACTACTTCGGGCCACGCCATGTTAAGTAACAATTTCGTTTAAAATAGTAATCAACTTGTTAATTTTAAACGGCTTGGAAATATAATTATCCATTCCGGCAGCGAGGCATTTTTCGGCATCTCCCTGCATGGCGTTGGCTGTTAAGGCTATAATTGGAATGTGGGTGTTTAACGACTTTTCAATTTTCCTGATTTTTCTTGTGGCTTCATAGCCGTCCATTACCGGCATTTGAACATCCATTAAAATTACATCAAAATCTTGTTCTTTAAATAGTTCTATGGCTTCCAGGCCATTGTTGGCGAGGGTGACTTCCATGCCGGCTTTTTGCAGGCTGAAGGAGCTGATTTTTTGGTTGATAAGATTATCTTCAACCACTAAAACACTGATTTTCCGGTTCGTAAACCTTTTATGCCGCTCAACGGTTTTTTCTCTATCAACTTTTTCAGGTGGTGTTCCCTTTTTAAAGCAGGCTGTAAACCAAAAGACTGACCCCTTTCCTGCCTGGCTTTCAACACCAATTTCACCGCCCATCATTTCTGTCAACAATTTGGATATGGCTAACCCCAGCCCGGTTCCTTCATATTGCTTGGTAGAGGACGGGTCAAGTTGCGAAAAGCTTTGAAACAGTTTTTTCTTTTTTGCTTCGGGAATTCCAATACCCGTATCTTCGACCGACACCTTTATTTTATGTCTGCCCTCTACCAGTCCGACTTGTTCGACCGAAATCTTAATATGTCCTTTTTCAGTAAATTTTATGGCATTGTTAACCAGATTGAGTACCACCTGTTTAAACCTGTATTCGTCGCCATTTACATAGACAGGAATATTTTTATCGAATTTAATGTATAGAAGGAGTCCCTTTTCGTCTGCCCGGCGCGAAAGAATGTCGTAAATTTCCCGAATGGGCTTGTCAAGCCTGAAATCTTTGTTGATAAAATTAATTTTACCTGCTTCAATTTTTGAAAAATCGAGAATATCGTTGATAAGTACCAAAAGATTTTCGCCTGAAGTAGTAAGGATGTTCACTATATCCTTTTGTTTTTTAGTAAGTTTTGTATCGTTTAAAATTTGAGCCATTCCAAGAATACCATTGAGAGGTGTTCTTATTTCGTGGCTCATATTGGCTAAAAACTGACTTTTTGTTTTAGTTCCCTCTTCGGCCTGAATTTTGGCCTTTTTAAGTTCAGCCTCATAAATTTTGTTGCTGGTAATGTCCCATGAAATACCCACCAGTCCAATTATCTCATGCTGATTGTTTTTTACAGGGGCAAGGTTGGTATTAAGCCACAGGGTTTGGTTGTCTTTTTTAAGTTTTTCGGTAATATTATAAGCCTCAACTCCCTCCTCCAACACCTTTTTTTCATGCATACTATACTTACTTAACAGCAAATGGCTGAAGGTTAAATCCTGTAGGGTTTTTCCAATAATTTCGTTCTCGGGGAGATCAATAAAGTTAGTAAATGATTTGTTGACCAGCACGTAACGGTACCTGGTGTCTTTAAAAAATACAAAAGCAGGTATGGTATTTAGCAAGATATTCAGCTCATCGGCACGCAAACGCGACTCTTCAATAACTTTGTGCAAATCGGAAGAAGTTTTAACAAGAAGCGAGTTAATAATGTTTTTGTCTTTCAGGTATTTTTTGAGTTGAAAATCTTTTACAATGTCGCGCTGCTTAAGCTTATGAATATCGGTAATAATTGATAGTTTTAATTGCTCAAAATCATCAAAAGAGTTTATCTTTTTTATCTTATCGCTTAAATCATCAAACAAATTGCTCATGTATATTTTTATTTAACCTCCTTAATCGACACTAAGGTATAAGTTTGATTATAAAAGTCGCAAGCTTTACCGGGGTTAGTACCAATTTCGCCGTAGGTAAAAAAACCGGCTATGGGTACATTCCATTTATCAATCACCAGTTGTATCTCTTCTTCAACCATTGGCCCCAATGCCAGATGGCGGGCAACGCACGAAAATAACAGAAACAAATCGGATTCAGGATTATTATCGGCAAAATCAAGCACTTTTGACTTGGTGCTTTCAACCACTTCAAAGCCGGGTGAACTTGAAAACATTACTGTGCTTCCTTCGGGAACGGAGCCTGCAAATAACAGGCTTCTTTTCTCTTTATCGATTCCCGTAACAGCTCTGAGCGCATCAATATTATCCTTTCTTTTAATAAGAAGCGGATACTCAAGGCCTATGGCAGGCATGTCGTCAACATTTATGGTCAAATACTCAAGATATACATCTAAAGCAGGTTTGTTGTCAATTGTATAAACCACATTACCATCTGATTTAGTAATGGTAAGGTTCATGCCAAGGCCTACCCAACCTGATGTGGCCATACCGGTAAGTTTAATTTTTGTGTTGTCAAATACAATGAGGGTTGCGCCGCTGTTGGAAACCGTGTTTTCGTCAAACACAAAAGTTTCTTCAAATTTTCCATCGTCACCAGCTAATCCCCCAAACATTACCAAGTCGTTTCCTGCTATTTCTTTAATACCTTCAACAAAGCGTTGGCCATCCAGGTCGAGGCCGCTGGCTCCTATTATTACAGAGGGGTTGGTAAAATGCCCGACGATAAAGTTTCCCACCTGTTTTCCGAAATCAAACGAAGTGGAGTTCCTTCTTTTAAAAAGTTTGAGCTTAAAATAATTGGTATTAATATCGAGAAGGGTAAATACACCCGAATTATCAAATACACCGCTTTCCGTGTTATTAAAAAGTAGTTCGCCACTTGATGTTTCACCAAAAAGCTTTATATTGTGTTTGCTAAACTCTTTGGCAATTTCGGCGAGAGGAAAACTTGTTGAAACAAATGCAAATGCTAACGTTGGGTTAAAATCATTAAGGGAGATTAAACCGGTTAGTTTTTCTTTAAATTCATCATAAGTTTTGGCTGAAAAAGAATGTATCTTCATAGTTGTGGTTTTATACCCACAAATTTAATAAAAATATCGCATCATCTATCCATTTAACGCCGAATCTATTTCGCGTTGTTTTAACCCGTCCCAACCCTGTGCTTTCAGGTCAATTGCCTGATTATCTGCTGTAATAAGCCGTTTGCCATTTTCAGGTTCGGTCATATATCCTATTACTGAAACGTCTTTTATTTTTACAATTTTTTCGTAATCGCTTTGTTTTATGGTAAATAGCAATTCGTAATCTTCGCCGCCGTTGAGGGCTGCCACTGTGGGCACAATTTTAAATTCACGGGCAACATCGTAGGTTTGCTGGTCGATGGGAAGTTTTTCTTCATAAATCATGCACCCCTTTTGGGAGTTTTTGCACAGATGTAAAATTTCGGAAGCCAGGCCATCGGAAACGTCAATCATGGAAGTTGGCAAAATGTCATTTTCGCTAAGTTGATCCACAATGTCAACACGGGCTTCGGGTTTTAGCTGACGTTGAATAATATAGTCGTTTCCGGTTAACTCAGGCTGCATGTTTGGGTTGGCCTGAAAAACACGCTTTTCACGTTCCAGCACCAGTAGCCCGATATAGGCGGCACCCAGATCGCCTGTGGCACAGATAAGGTCACCTTCGGAAGCCCCTCCTCGATAAGTAATTTGAGACTTTGCCACTTCGCCGATTACTGTTACGGATATGAACAATCCCGCTTTTGACGAGGTTGTATCGCCACCCACAAAATCCACATTATAAAGCTTACAGGCCATTTTAATACCTTCGTAAAGTTCCTCAAGAGCTTCAACGGTATATTTTGCCGATATTCCCAACCCAACCACAATCTGTTTTGGCTTGCCGTTCATGGCAGCCATATCGGAAAAGTTAACAATGGCCGCTTTGTAGCCCAGATGCTTGAGCGGCGTATAGGTTAAGTCGAAATGAACACCTTCAATTAACAGGTCGGTGGATACCAAGGTGTGAAAACCCGGACGGCCCTTTATAACAGCAGCATCGTCGCCAACCCCTTTTACGGTGGTTTTTTGTTTGTTTTTCAGGTTGTTGGTAAGCAAATCTATCAGGCCAAATTCTCCCAATTCGGATACTGTTGTTAATTTATTGCTGTTCATTATTATTTACTTTTAATGGTTTCAAAATGAGTTTTGTCATTACAAAGTTAGCCATTCCTGATTAATTTGGATAAAAACTAAAAAACCCCTGCCTTTTAAAAGACAAGGGTAATAATACCTTTTTGTGCAAAGCCGGAATAATCCGAAAAGTTACTAAGCTTTTGCGCCCTCTACAACCAGTTTTCCTTTATAATAAAGGTCGCCGTCAACGTAATAAGCACGGTGATAAACATGAACAACGCCTGTTGTGGGGCAAGTGGCCAGCTGAGGCGCAGTTGCTTTATAATGGGTTCTTCTTTTATCTCTTCTGGTTTTCGAAATTTTTCTTTTAGGATGTGCCATTTCTTTATGTTTTAACTGTTACTAATCAAGTTTAATATCTTTTAATGCAGCCCACCGCGGGTCTGCTTTTGTTTTACTGTGTTTATTTAATTGCTCAATCATATCAACATTACAAGTGCTGTTACCCTCATCATCATCGGGATGCACATGCTTTAACGGGAGCAACAAAACAATGTATTCATAAAAATAGTGGGTAAGGTCGAATGCAGCTTGTTCAAACGGAATGGTAATTATTTCATCGGAAACCTCTTCAGGTTCTTCACCGAATTTTACAATCAGTTTAAAACTGCCTTCCAATGGCTGGGGATATTTTTCCAGACACCGGTCGCAAACCAAGTCCACAAAACCTTTCATCGAAAAATTGAAAATCAGCATGGTTGACTCCTTAATAAGCTCAACTTCAGCCAAAACTTTTCCGCCTGCTATTTCTGAATACGAAAGATTGTTAAAGAACGAATCTCCGATTTTAAAATCAAATTGATGAGTTCCCAACGCCAACCCTTTAAAGGGTATCTCAAAATCACTACTGCCTCTCTTTTTCATCCAAATCTCTTCTAAAAACGGGCGGCAAAATTAGGTACAATTCTTTTTATAAACAAATTTATGTTAAACCTTTTTGCTTTTCAACTTGTAAAAATATAACATCCTGTTATTATGAGCGGTAGCATCTGCTGTTTTTAAGGTTTATAAATTATGGCTGATGCATCCTTAGCACTGTTATTTGTGGTCAGAATATATAATTTTGCACCACCAAAAATTGAATGCTATGATGTGGTTTAATAAAATGGTAGCTGCCATGCTGCCACTTATGCCAAAGAATTTGGTTTGGATTTTTTCGAAAAGATATATTGCAGGTACCAAACTGAGTCAGGCCGTTTCTATTTCAAAAAAACTAAATGGTGAGGGTTATATGGTTACCATTGACCTGTTGGGTGAATTTATTAATGATTTATCGGAAGCGACTAAAAATAAAGAGGAGTACATCCATATTATTGACACCATCCAAAAAAATGGTATTGATGGCAATTATTCATTAAAACCCACCATGTTTGGTTTGCTGCTCGACAAAGAGGCTGCCTATAAAAACATTCGTGAAATTGTAAATAAAGCGGTGGAGTACAACAATTTTGTGCGCATCGATATGGAAGACTCATCGTGTGTGGACATGGAAATTGAAATCTTCAGAAAATTGAAAAAGGAGTTTCCCTCAAACGTAGGGTTGGTTATGCAGGCCTATATGCGGCGAACAATGGATGATTTAAAAAGCATGATGGAAATGCACTCTAAAGAGGCTCCGTTAAACTTCAGATTATGTAAGGGTATTTATGTTGAGCCTGCTTCCATCGCTTATAAAAAGTACGATGAAATTAATGCCCATTATCTCGAAGATTTGGAATATTTACTCAAAAACGGTGTGTATGTGGGCATCGCCACGCACGACACCCCTTTAATTGAAGGTGCGTATAAGCTGCTTGAAAAATACAAGGTGCCAAAAGACAGGTATGAGTTCCAGATGCTTTACGGGGTAACGCCAGCTTTGAGGAAGTCGATTATTGACAAAGGGCATCGCCTGCGTGTTTATGTACCTTTCGGCAAAGACTGGTTTGCCTATTCAACACGCCGGTTAAAAGAAAACCCGAAAATGGCCGCCGAAATTATGAAAGCACTGTTTGTGAGAGGGTAAACTTTCTCGTAGGCATGTTTTTTTCTTACTTTTTATTGTGCTAAGCTCTTTCGTATTTGCAATTCGAAAGAAGATATTCGCCTTAATATCCGGGTATTATGACATCCGGATTGCAAATCCGGACGAGCTTGATGTAGGAACTTGATGTAGTTTCTTTTTCATGTTTTTTGTCGTAATCTTCAACAATAGCACCTACCTGCATTTTTGTTGAAAACCCGTGTTTTATTTTGGCAGAAGTGAAAGCGCTTTAAATTACCTTTGTCCCCTTAAATAAATCACAAGTGTACCGGCCAGAGGGGCAGGGTTAATTTAACAAAACAGTTTCGTAGTGAGTGAATTTCTTAAGGATTTAAACAAAGAACAATATGCTGCCGTTACAGCTCCTGACGGGGCTTCCATGGTAATTGCAGGCGCCGGATCGGGGAAAACCCGGGTTTTAACCTATCGTATCGCCTACCTTTTAAACAAAGGGATTGACCCATTTAATGTACTGGCTTTAACCTTTACAAACAAGGCTGCCCGCGAAATGAAAGAGCGGATTATAAAACTTATTGGCGATGGCGATGCACGCAATGTTTGGATGGGTACTTTTCACTCGGTTTTTGCCCGTATTTTGCGCTTTGACGGCAGTAACCTGGGATACCCTTCCAATTTTACCATTTACGATAGCGATGACAGTAAACGATTGATTCGCCAAATTATTAAAGATAAAAACCTCGATAATAAAACCTATAACCCTTCCTATGTTCAGGCCAGAATATCCATGGCTAAATCGTCGTTGATTTTACCTGATAATTACAGCTCGAATACTGAAATTATAGCTGCTGACACTGCTGCCCGCAAACCGCTTATTTCGGAAATATATGCTGCTTACAACAACAGGCTTCGTCGTGCCGATGCCATGGATTTTGACGACCTTTTACTCAACACCTATTTGCTGTTCAATAACTTTGGCGAAGTGCTATACAAATGGCAGCGAAGGTTTCAGCATATTTTAGTGGATGAGTATCAGGATACCAACCATGTTCAGTATATGATTATAAAAAAACTGGCCTCCAACAACGAAAATGTTTATGTGGTTGGCGACGATGCCCAAAGTATCTATTCTTTCAGGGGTGCCAACATTCAAAACATGCTGAACTTTAAAAATGATTATCCCGACTATAAACTATTCAAGCTGCAACAAAACTACCGTTCCACAAAAATTATTGTAGAGGCCGCCAATAAAATTATTGCCAACAACAAAGAACAGATAAAAAAAACCGTTTGGACCAACAACGATCAAGGGCAAAAAATCGGACTGGTACGAGCAACGAGCGATACGGAAGAGGGAAATCTGGTAGCAGGTTCTATTTTTGAATTAAAAATGCGCAAACAGCTGCCCAACAGCGCTTTTGCCGTATTGTACCGTACCAACGCTCAATCACGCTCCATTGAAGAAGCGTTGCGAAAGCGTAATATTCCGTACCGTATTTACGGAGGGCTTTCGTTTTATCAGCGTAAAGAAATAAAAGACCTTTTGGCCTATTTCCGGTTGGTGATTAACAACAACGATGAAGATGCTTTGCAGCGAGCCATCAATACACCGGCAAGGGGTATTGGCAAAACTACCATGGAACGCATCATGGTTGCCGCCGACAAAAATAATGTAAGCATGTGGCAGGTAATAAACAACCCATCGGCTTACGACCTTCCTGTAAATGCTGGTGTGGCACGCAAATTAATCACCTTTACCACTATGATTAAAAGTTTTGAAGTGGTTGTGAAAAACAAAGATGCTTTTGATGCCGCTCAACACATTGCCATTGCTTCAGGGTTGTTAAAAATGTATAGAGATGATGACGCTCTTGAGTCGATGAGCCGGGTTGAAAACATTGAAGAGTTGCTTAACAGCATTAAAGAGTTTAGTGAACAAGGTGCTGCGCAGGCCGAAGGAGATTTGGAAAATCAGGGTACATTTACGGAGTTTATGCAAAATGTGGCACTGCTTACCGATGCCGACAGCGATGACAAAGAGGACAACAACAAGGTTATTTTGATGACGATTCATGCTGCCAAAGGGCTGGAGTTTCCATATGTTTTTGTGGTTGGTATGGAGGAAAATCTTTTCCCATCCATGCAGTCGGTAAGCACACGTACCGATTTGGAAGAGGAGCGCAGGTTATTTTATGTTGCCGTTACGAGGGCCATGGAAAAGGTAACCTTATCCTATGCCGAAACACGCTACCGTTGGGGTGACCTTACCATTGGCGAACCCAGCAGGTTTTTGGAAGAGGTGGATGAATCGCTGCTCGACATACCACGTAAGGCCTCCATTGGCAGAGAGCGTGATTTCAGACAAAGTGAAAAGAGTGTTACAAAGCCTCAAATGCAATTTAAAAAGCGTAACCTCAGACCCATTGAAAAAAGCAATCAGTCATTTGAAGCATCCGACACTTCGGGACTTCAAACAGGTATGCAGGTTGAGCATCCGAAGTTTGGTACCGGAAAGGTGGTGGCAGTGGAAGGTACTGGTCCCAATAAAAAAGCCGCAGTATTTTTTCCGGCAGTAGGACAAAAAAAATTGCTGTTACGGTTTGCCAAACTGAAAATTTTGTAACTCTTTTGTTTTTAAACTATTTGCCATTTATTATGTATGCGGCAACATCAAAACTTTTTTACCTTTGCACAAAAACAAATCGGATGCAAAAACCTGCCAAAACAAAAACCCCTATCAATCATATTATTGCCCATCGGTGGAGCCCGAGAGCGTTTAGCAGTCAGGCAATTGAAGAGGATAAAATTATTGCCTTGCTTGAAGCTGCACGTTGGAGTTCGTCAGCCTTTAACGAGCAGCCATGGCGTTTTATTATAGGTAAAAAAGAGGAAGATACATGGAAAAAAATTCTGGCAACACTGGTGGAATGGAATCAACAATGGGCGAAAACGGCTCCCTTGTTGGTGCTTAATATTGCCAAACTCAATTTTACGCACAATAACATGCCCAACGATGTTGCCGAATACGATTTGGGACAGGCTGTGGCAACCATGGCTCTGGAAGCGGTTCACCAGGGATTGTTTGGCCATCAAATGACAGGGTTCGATGGCAAAAAAGCTACTGAACTTTTTAACATTCCTGAAGGATATAAAGCGGTGTCGGTTACAGCATTTGGTTATTATGGCAATCCCGATGATATTCCCTCCGAAATTGCCAAACAGGAAACCAACGAACGTAGTAGAAATGAATTAAAGGAGATGGTTTTTAGTACTACCTTTGGAAAATAGTTTTATTGATGAAAACAATACTTTACACACTGTTTTTAAGCTCGATACTGGCTTTTGCCACTTCCTGCGGAACGCAAACAAAGAGCAGGCATAACAATAAACCGGCCACGGTAATAACAGCTTCGTTTAATGCCGATTCGGCCTTTGGTTATACTGCTAAACAGGTTGCCTTCGGGCCGAGAGTACCTGGTACCAAGGCGCACAATAACTGTGCAACCTGGCTGATTAAAAAAATGAAACAGTTTTCCGATACTGTTTATATTCAGAAATTTAAAGCTCGTACTTACGATGGGGTAACCCGAAACGGTGTGAACATTATCGGGTCGTTAAATCCCGATGCCGGTTCAAGAGTGCTGCTACTTGCTCATTGGGATTCCCGTCCGTTTGCTGACCACGATAAAAACCCTGCCAATTATCACACGCCCATTGATGCTGCCAACGATGGCGCCAGCGGGGTAGCGGTGTTAATGGAGCTAATGAGGCAGTTTAAGCTGAAACGGCCTGATGTGGGAGTAGATGTTTTGCTGGTTGATTTGGAAGACTGGGGGCCTCCTGATTTTGAATCGCACCCTTACAACGAAAACGATTGGGGACTGGGTTCGCAATATTGGGCAAAAAATCCTCACGTTAAAGGCTACGAAGCCAATTATGGTATCTTGCTCGACATGGTAGGAGCAAAAAACCCCACCTTTTTAAAAGAGTATTATTCAATGGGATACGCAAGTTATGTGGTAAACGAAGTGTGGAAAACAGCTGATGAACTGGGCTATGGCCAAGCTTTTGTTAACGAAGAAGGCGGAGCAATATCGGATGACCATATCTTTATTAATAAATACCGGAACATTCCAACCATCGATATTATTCACCTTGATAAGAACAGTAGCAACGGAAGTTTTTACGAATATTGGCACACCACCGGTGACACCATGGATAAAATTGATAAAAACACACTAAAAATGGTGGGTGTTGTTGTGGGAACAGTAGTCTATAATAATTAGAGAAGAAATTTTTATTAACCTTAAAACCTTAATAATATGGCCGGATTAAACAAAGTAATGCTTATCGGACGCATTGGTAAAGACCCTGAAATATATAATTTTGACAGTGGTGCCAAGAAAATTAGTTTCCCCTTGGCTACCTCCGAAAGCTATCGCGACAAAAATACCAATGAATGGGTTGAATTAACGGAGTGGCATAACATAGCCGGATACCGCTATTTGGCTGACAAACATTTTACCAAAGGAGATTTGGTATATGTGGAAGGAAAAATAAAAAATCGAAAGTATCAGGATAAGGACGGTAACGACCGCTACTATATGGAGATTGTGGCCGATAAAATAAACATTATTATTAAAGCCGGTGGACAAGGTTATCAAAGCAGCAACAATCAGCCACAAGCCGACAAACAGGAGCCTTCAAAAACAGACAATACTCAACCTGCAGCAGATAGCTCCGGAGAGGATGATTTACCGTTTTAGTTAGCTGCTTCTTAGCGCCTTATGGGAGTAATAAGAGAGGGGGTGAGTATTCCTGCACACCAAAACAGGAGTTAGTCCCAAACATAAAAAGAGGCACCCTTTAGGGGATGCCTCTTTTTATGTTTGATTGAAAAAGTTCTTTTTTATTTAGGCGCCTCTCCGGTATTGGTAATTTTTTTTCCAAAGTCGAACACCAGTGAAAAACGCATGGTGTTTTGCAACGGGTTCTGAGTGGAGTTCATGGGGATTAAATAGGAGAAATCAAGCCCAAAAACATTGTAACGAATACCTACTCCCAACGTTGCATATTTTCGGTTACCTTTTCGTTTATTTTCTAAAAACAAACCACCGCGTAAAGCAAGCAACTTATTGTACCAGTATTCGGTGCCAACCGAAAAATTAAATTCGCTCATCTCTTCCGAAAACCCTTGCGGAGCATCGTACCACGATTGAATCATTCCGGTAATTGGTGATACGTTGTTGTCCATTCCGGCAGCTATTTCGTATCCTCCTCCGGGTATTGGAACAGGGTTGCCATTTTCATCGGTTTTGTATATGGGAGGAGTGGGAACCAACAGTTTGTTTACATCAGCAAAAAAGCTCATTTCATTGTACTCATCCAATTCAATGGTCAATCGTGGCCCCAGCCTGAAATTAGTGGGGATAAAGTCCTTTTTAATATTGCTTTTGCTATAGGAAATTTTATTACCGATGTTTGAAATGTTTAACCCCCAGGCAAAAGTTGCCGGCATATTGTTAAACCAATTTACATCTTTCTGCCAGTACAAGGCCAGGTCAGCAGCCACTGCAATTCCTGCGGTTGTTTCAACACCGCTTTGTCCTCCGTAACCCTGTGTAAGGTTAGAGTATATAAAGCGTCCGGCAACTGCCAGCGAAAGATTTTGGTGTAATTTACGTGCATAGGTTGCATCCACCGAAAACTCATTGGGCTTGGCAATAATAGTTGGGTTACCATCATTATCGGTAAACTGAATTTCGCCCATGGTAAAATAACGAAGGGTTGCACCAAATGCTGAAAGATCATTAAACTTATGAAAATAGCCAACATAAGCCAGATTGATGTCGTTAACCAGGTTTCTGAGCCACGGGGTGTACGAAATTCCAAATCCGTTTTCCTGTTCGGCAAAAGCATATTTGGCAGGATTCCAGTGCATTGAAAACACATCAGGCGAGGTAGCAGCTCCTGCATCTCCATATCCACCCGCACGGGCATCGGGGCTAATCATTAAAAAGGGTACGGCAGTGGTAATAACATTTTGATCGGGGTAGGTTATATCTTGCCCAAAAGTTACAATAGAGGTTAGTAACAATCCTGTCAACAGTAAATTTCTCAATTTTATCATTTGTGTTTCTTTTAAAAAAAAGGTTTGCAAATCTAACGAATAAATTTAATTAATATTATTCAAGGCTTATCAATCCGTTAATTTTATTAGTTTTTGTCTAACAATTTCCTTTGAACCATTATCGCCGGCAACAATCATTTCAGCAACAAAAACTCCCGTTCCGGGGTTTCCATCCCCGTTTACAGCTGTTTGCCAGTTAAAAGGAATATTTACCTCTTTACCTGCTCCCGATAATTCGGTTTCTTGTTTTCCGACCAATTGGCCTGTAATGGAAAAAATATTAATGGTGATTTTTAAATTGCTGCTTCCCGACTTGTTGTAAAACCTAAAATTTGTAGCAGCATTAAACGGGTTGGGATATACCGAAACATTGTTTAATTGCACATTGCTGCCTGTTTTAACATAAAATGCAATTTTTTGTTCGCTTGAATTACCTTGTAAATCCCATGCACGGATGGTTGCCGTATGAATTCCTTCGGTTAAATTATGCAATGGAATTGTAATTTTACCGGAAGTATATGAATCAATATCAGGTTCAAAATAACTGTTAATAACCTGAGCATCATGATAGTTATCATCGGGAATAAGTAAAATGTCGCGGCCAATATTCATACCGGTATGGCTTATGCCGTTGGGGTCGGAAAGCTGTGCAAACAGGGTTGGGTTTTTGTCAACAGCGTCGTTGTTTTCAAAATCGGGTCCGTTAAGGTACATGGTAATGTCAGGCCCCTCATTATCAATGGCTGCGTTTTGGTCAACTCCGCCTACAACAAGGTTTTCGTAATAGCCCGTTGCATCGGAATAATTAACACTGTCAACGCCGTAATAGCTGATTCTTCCGTTGCCATATTGAAAAGTTATTTCGCTTGGTACCACAAAGGTAAATTGAAACTGTCCGTTTGATACCGTACATTTTCCTGAGTAAAGCATTTTATCGTACAGCGTAAAAGTTTGTTTAAAGCTTCGCGGGTCGTTTGCTCTTGTTTCGTAAACCGATTGTTTATCAAAAACCTTTGGAAACAAAAAGCCGTTAAAATCATCAACCCGTACACCGTTTTCTCTGATTTCGCCTGTTACAGTGATGGTTGACATTGCCCTTATGGTATCGGTTGTTTTACCAACATTGTTTTGCAACGATTGGGTAACCACTTCGTATTTGGGAAAAGCAAGCCTTAAAGCCGGATCGCCCAACAGGGCAAAATTTAAGAAGTTGGTGTTGGAAGGGGTTTTGGCCATTCGCATCAGGTCGCCCAACCGTGGTAATTCATTTCCTTCGGTATTTTTAAGATTATAATATATGCGGCTGTTTAGGGCAATATTGGCATGGGCATAGGCCAGCCTGGTGGTGGTCATCAGCGCGATGCTGCCCCCGTTTTTATTTAAAAACACCTCTTCGCCTGCCGACAGAAACAGCGGGTCGTCAAAACGGCTAAACTCGCAGGTTGCCGTAATAAACAGAGGCAGCCTGTTATAATTGTTAAAGCTTCGGATGGAGGGCATATCCAATATGTGCTCTTCCGACCAGCCGGTAAGTCCGCCGTGGCCGGTATAGTTTATAATTAAAGCACCTGCATCCACCTGATCTTTAATGGCTTTGTGCGCTTCCGGGTAGCGATACCCTCCCGAAACCTTTTCGCGGAAATAGGCATCGGCATAAATTTTATTAATGTTTAATTCGGGGTAAGCCGTATCAACATAAGCTACCAGGCTTTGAGCCTGCGTAAGATGCAGATTCATGTCCTGATCATCGGCAACAAAACAGATGGTATTACGCCAATCATGACAAACAGCTTTGGAAGCTTCGGTGTAATTTTTTATTTTTGCGAGCGCCACATCAGCCTGTTCAGGCGTGGAAACCGGTAGTCGGCCAATGCCTACATCGAGAGTGCCGACCGAATTTAACCCCTCATCATCATCCAACAGGCCAAAAAAATCATCGGTGGCAAAGGATGTGGTATATTTTAACGATTCTGCCGACTCAAAGGTTGGAACCATATTGTTATTGCCTTCCACCCTGTTTTTATAATCAAACGAAGCATCACCATAAAATAATAAATAGCCGGGTTTGCTCCCAAAGTTACCGCGTTTGTATAACATGCGGGCAAAATCGCGAATGGCACTTACATCCTGTATACCCGACGAAAATTCGTTGTAAATCTGATTTGTAGTTACTACCCGGGTAACCAAATTATCGTGTTCACGATGTAAGTTTGCCAGCTCTATCGCTTGTGGCAAAAATATTTCGGGAGTAATGATAACAAGGTTGAGGTTTCCAATGCCGTGTAAATTTTGATTGGAAATTTCTTTTATTGATGATGGTGTTAAAAATTGTGTACCGTCAAAAGCAATAAAATGTTGATTGGCTTCACCCTGAACCACAAAACTAACTGTGGTGCCTGATCGTTCAAGCGCTATACGTTTGGGATTTGTAACATCAGCCAAATCCCAGATTTCAATATTTTCGGGGGCATCGCTTAAAACAAACTGATAGCTGTTTTCGGTATTCAACGAATGATGGTTGGCAAAAGTCATTTGGCCTTCACGCCATTTTAATGCACATTCGGCATTTAATTCAAGGTAATCGAGCCAGCCCACTGCCGACATGTCATCGGTTTCTCTTAAAACCTCGACGGTTAATATTTCATCGCTGTCAACAAAATCGCGGCTTCGGGTAACCTCTTTGGCGTAATATCCCGAGTTTGGGCCGATGTAATTGATGCGCGACGAGTCGATTACTTCGCGCCCGTTTATTTTTACACTGAAATAGGTAAAATCGGCTCCACGGGCAATGGCATGTATTTTAACGGAGGCATGTTCCGAAGTAATTCTGTTGGGAAAATTAAAAACAAACCGGCGGCTGTTGGTATCAATTGAAAATCGTTCGCCTACCCACAACTTTCCCGATTTGGATACATTTTCCATGTCGTTGTCAACGGTGGCATAATCATCAAAGGTTGTAAAAGTTTCGGCAGGTGAACCTGATGGTGTTGCTATTTGCGTAACTCGTTTTCCAACTGAATCGCCAACGGTTAAAAAGTAAAAAGTGGTGTCGGAATAGAGGTTGTTTTTGTGTTCGTATTTTCCCGAAAAGGGATTGTATCGCCATATTACAGGGCCTTGAGCAGCAAACAATATGTAGTCATCCGGGTTAAAAACACCATCTTCCTGGCCAACAACTTCAATGGCATCTTCAAGTAGATCGTCGGCTCTTTCAATATCGTTTGCCTCGGGAAGCATACCCCTGTATTGGCCATAAATTTTTATGTTCTCGGGGGCAATGTTTGCCACATCTATTCCCAGGGTCTGCAAATCAGCATAGGTTATTTTGTAGATGCCTGACTGTACAACACCTATTTTATACCATTTTCCGGTATTTAACACCGATTCGCTGCGATATTGATGAATCATGGTTTTAGCCGGACTGCTGTTTGCCGAAGAAACAGGCTGCGTAATTAGGTTGAACTGTTTAAGCCTGATAATCTTTCCATTTTGTTTTGCAAGAGGGAGGACAAAAACATGGGCGACACCGTTACGATAGTCTGTTGTTATTTGAAAATCTTCCGTTAGAAGGTCTTCGTCAGCATAATGTTGCCCGGTAAAAAGCAGGGTGTCTGCCTCAACAGCTTCCACCGAAGCTTTTATTTTTTGTGATGGCAATATGGGAATAGATGCTTCGTAGCAGGGGAGTGTTGCAAAACTTTGATGACTTGCCGCCCCTTCAAACACAGGATAAACTATCCGGTAATCTCTACCCGTTTCAGTTTCATCGTTTAACCAGTTAACAGAAACAGGTTCTACCTGCTGAGCCTTGTTTGCAAGCGGTAAAAATATTAAGCATAGTATAAATAATCGTAGTTTCATGAATGTCTTATTAATGATGTTTACCTATCTGGCAAGGATTAGCTTTGAGCGTTTGGTGCCAATGCTACCATCGCTGTTTACCACCTTTAAATTGCAAATGTACAAACCCTTTGATAACTTTTCCCCGCTATCGGAATCACCATTCCAAATTAGTTGCGAAGATACGAAACCTTTAGGAGAATAGGTTTGCTTTATTGTTTTTACCAATCTGCCGTCGGCAGCATAAATGTATAGAGTAACCTCCACAGGTTGGTCGGCCTGATTGTGGGCAAATACAAAGGTTGTTCGATCGTAAAACGGATTGGGGTAGTTGTATAACGATTCGATATCAACTTCGGAGGCCTTAACAACTTTGAAGTCGATACTTGCTTCCGATGAATTGTTATAAATATCCCAAACTTTAAGACTTATGGTGTGCCATCCTTCTGTAAGGTTGCGCAATGGGTATTGAATAACCCCTTTATTGTAGCGGTTTACATCGGAATTGTAAAAATCGTTGAGAATATATTTTTCTTCCGATTGATTATCGAGGGTTGCAACAATATCGTGGCCAATACCATTGCCGGTGGTGTTAATACCGCTTTCGTCCTGAACATAAGCCACCAAAACCGGATTTTCGTTGGTTATACTTCCCGGTTTAAACAGTGTATCGTTCATGTAAAGCGTTATTTCGGGACCTTCGGTATCACCGTTGGCTCCTTCATCGTAACCACCAATAACAATGTTTTCGTAATAACCCACACCATCCTGCGTATCTGAATTAAAATAGTAACTTATTCTTCCTTTTCCATAGTTGTAGCCAATGTCCTTGGGAACCACAAAATCAAAACTAAACTGCCCGTTTTTGATGCTGGCACTACCACTGAAGAGAATGCTCTTCCACAGGTAAAAAGCCTCTTGCTGGCTACCGCTGTCGGTGCCTTTGGTCATAATTTTGTTTTTCTTATCATAAATGGTGGGGTAGATGGTTCCGTTAAAATCGGTAACCGGATTGTTATTGATATCAACAATGTTGCCTTCCACCGAAACGTGCTGCAATGCTCTGAGAGTATCGTACTCGCCATCCACCACAACATGTTGGTTAATTTTTAATGTGTTTGCTTCAAAGTCGGGGTAGGCTAGTTTTTGAGCCGGGTCGCCAATTAAAATAAACTTTCTATCGTTATCGCCTCCCACCACTTTTGAGTTCATAATAACATCGCCAAAGGTTGGAAACTCCCCCTCTTTTTTAGTAAAGAGGTTGTTTTTAAAAATGGCCATATTAAGTGCTAGGTTAGCGCTTGCATAGGTGGCCCGGGTAGTGGAAAAAAGAGCAACTCCGCCTCCGTTTGGATTTAAAAACACCTGTTCTCCTGCCGAAACACGGGCAGGGTCATCGTAGCGGCTAAACTCGCAGGTAGCGGTAATAAAGGTGGTTAGCTTATCCCAGTTTTTCCATGAATTGATATCGGCAAGCTGTAGAAAACGTTCATGGCCTAAACCAATTTCGCCGCCATGGCCTGAGTAGTTAAAAATTAATGTCCCCTTATCCATTCGGTTGTTAATGGCCTGATTTACCTGAGGTGCCCTTTGTCCACTTGGTGTTGATATTTGTTCGTAAGCATCCACATAAATTTTATCAATATTTAAAACCGGATAGGTGGTTTCCAGATAGTTTGTCAATGTTTCGGCGTCGTGCATATGGCCGTTATAGTCTTCATCATCAGCTAAAAAGGTAATGGTGTTTCTCCATGAACCAAATGTTTCAGCTGATTTTGTATCGTAATGAATCACTTTGTCCACTGCCAGTTGAGCCTGGTCGATATTGTCCACCGGAAAGCGGCCGATTCCAATGTCAACTTTATCACTTCCTCCGGTTCCTTCTCCATCATCAAGGCAACCAAAATAGTCATCGGTAGCCACTGAATTTATTATGTTTAACGATTCCCACGATTCCCAACAGGGGACAAAATTGGTGTTGTCATTTTTCCGGTTTTTATAGTCGAATGATGCATCGCCAAACAGCAACAGATATTTTAGCTTTTTGCCGGGGTCGCTTTCGTCGTAAAGCGCCTTTGCAAAATCGCGAATGGCTGAAATGTCCTGCGCTCCCGATGAAAATTCATTGTAAACCTGATTGGTTGTAACCACAGCGTAGGTCATGCCATCGGTTTCTGCGTGATACTGTGCCAACCGGTTTGCCTGATCAATAAAATCAGGATGGGTTACAATCAAATAGTCGATGTTTCGGATAGCATGCAGGTTTTGATTGGCAATATTTTCCACAAACTCAACGGCTTTATAGGCGGCTCCATCGAACGCAATGAGTTTTTTTACAGGCGACACACTTACTTTAAAGGTGTAGTTGCCACCTGAATAGGATGTTTTTACAATTTTGGCATCAACGGGGTCGGTAACATCCCAGATTTTAAGATTGTTGCTAGCCTGAAGTTGGTATTGAACTGTTGTTCCATCGGTAAAAATATTTCGGAACAACATTTGATCTCCACTCATTATTAAACGTCGGTGAACATTAAATTCGAGATAATCTAAATATCCTGTTGAACTGTTGGAAGTTCGCTGATACTTAACATCAATATTCAAATTGTCATTTTTAGCTAAAAACGACTTGCTTCCGGTTCCTTTGCGGCCAAAGCTGTAACCGTTTCCGGGTGTGGCCGAAATGGATATGGAAGAGATGAGTACATCGTTATTAAAAACTCTAAAGCTTGTTGCTGTCGGCGAAAAAGCGGCAAAGCTGCCTCTGAAATAGGCCGGCTCGTTGGTAATAATGTTTGGAAAACTAAACTGAAAAGATTGGTCGGTGTTAAAATCAAACACTTCTCCCACCCATAAACGTCCGGTGGAGGCAATATTTTTTTCATCGAGTTCGTGCACTGCACAGTCGATAAATGAGTTTACAGTAACATCGGCATTGGCAACAGGCGGCTCTTCTTCAGTTATTCGTTTGGCAGGCCGGTTGAGAGCCGTAATAAAGTAGTAGGCGTAATCATCGTATATATTGCTTTGATGCATAAAGGTGTTGGTAATAATGTCGTGAACCCACTTTACCGGTCCCTGAGCATAAAACAAAAGATAATCGCCCTGATTAAATTTATTATCATCTTCACCCACCACTTCAATAGGGTTTTCAACTAAATCATCGTGACGGAACAAGTCGTTTTGTTCAGGAAGCATCCCGCCGCCATTTCCAAACACGGCAATGTTTTTTGGGTTTACCGAAACATCGAACCCCATGTTGCTTAGCTCACTGTAAGTAATTTTATAAATCCCGCTTTCAGATACCCTTACCTTAATCCAGTTTCCGGTTGCCAAAACCGAATTTGAAGCATAACTTCTTGAGCTTGCTTCTGATGTGGTCATCTCCTCAACATTAACAATTACGGTAAACGAAATAAGTTTTTCGTACTGCTTCAAAGTGGGGTTGTATCTTATGGGAACAATGTTAACAACAGCAAACGACTGTTGGCGCGAAGTACTTTTGGTAACAGACACTTCAAAAGTTGAATCAATAGTTACATCTTTTAACAGATTTTTTTCTGTTTCAGAAAGGCTGCCGGTTTTTTCAACATTAATTGAGGCCGACAACGAAACGTTTGAAGCATGAACAGGATATTGTTTCTGAAAATAGGGTGCCGGACTTTGATTGTGATAAAAGGCATTTGAAAACCTTAATCTGCTAAAGGAATAATTTTCGTCAACCTTGATTTGTTGAATAGGTTCCCAGGTAAGCTCCTCGTCGAAAGTGTAATTAATACCTTGTGCAATGATAGTAGCAGGCGTTATAACGAGAAAAAATATGATAAAAAACAGGACTTTGTGCAACATAATTACGTTTTTAATGGTCAAATGAAACGACAAAAGCAATAAAACTGCTAATGAATAGTTTTATAACCAACGCAATTAAGACTAATTTATTATAGGTATAGTTGTTTGTCAAGTAAGTAAAATATCTATTTTTGTGCAGCTTTTTAAGGAAAAAGGTTGTATAATTGTAGGCTAAAAACCAAAAACCAAATTTTAAAGTATTAATGTATAAATATTTACGTTTTATTTCCATTTTTACATTTGTTTTTGTTTTATGGAACACAGGACGAGCACAGGACGCTGAATTTTCGCAGTTTTATGCCAATCCTTTGTACCTTAACCCTGCATTAGCCGGTGCTACCGAATGCGGAAGGTTAAACTTAAACTATCGTAATCAGTGGCCTTCGCTTGGCAATGCCTTTATAACCTATAGTGTAAGCTACGACCAAAATATTCCTTCAATTAATAGCGGGTTTGGGGTTGTTTTGATGAGCGACAGACAGGGTGACGGTGCTTTAACACGAAGCAGCGCTTCGCTATTTTATGCTTATAAATTAAAGGTAAGCGACCCTATAGTCATCAGCTTTGGAGTTGAAGGCTCGTTTTATCAGGAACATTTGCAATGGGATAAGTTGCGGTTTGCCAGCGATATTGATCCTACAACAGGAAATTATAATCCAACCTCATTGGAAACTCCTCCTTCAAAGACTTCGGTAATGACACCGGATTTTTCGGCAGGGTTGGTTATGAACTATTACGATCAATGGTTTGCCGGCGTTGCCGTTGGGCATCTTACGCAACCCGACCTTTCGTTTTACGATAACACAACAAGCAAAATGCCTATGAAGATTACCGTACATGGCGGGGTAAATGTTAACTTATCAAGTGGAATGTTAGGTAATTTTAAGCAAGATGACTATTTATTGCAGGTAAATTTACTTTATTTGCAGCAGGAAAAATTTAACCAGCTCAATGCAGGTATGTATCTTAACAAATATCCCTTTGTTATAGGTGCATGGTTCAGGCATAACTTTAGTAATCCCGATGCCGCTATTGTGTTGGTTGGCTTAACCTGGAACCACATGCGGTTTGGATACAGTTACGATTTTACCGTATCAAAAATTGGCGGAAGTTCGGGTGGAGCACATGAAGTTACCTTTTCATGGGATTTTTGCATTTATAAAGGACAAAAAAGAAGAACTATCAGGGCAATAAAAGCACCCATGTTTTAGTTATTAAGAATTAGAAAAACAATTAAATTGGTTTAAGATGTTAGATATCAAAAGACTATTGCTATTATTAGTTGGATTTGCAGGCGTTGCATTGCTAATATCCTCGTGTAAAAGTAAAGAGCGGTCGCGCACAACGGGTATGGAGTACAACAACCCGCAAAACGGTGGGTTTGAAGTACCAAAGGCTAAACCGCAGATTACAGGGCCCGGACTTCAGCTTATTGAAGGTGGAACCTTTGTGATGGGAGCCACTGAGGAAAATCCTTTTTACGAACATAACAACATGCCTCGCCGGGTTACTGTTGGCAGCTTTTATATTGATGAAGCAGAAGTTAGTAACCTCGATTATCAGGAATACATTTACTGGCTTACTCGTGTTTACGGCGAAAATTACCCTGCTGTTGTTCAAAATGCTTTGCCCGATACCTTGGTGTGGCTTGACAAACTTTCGTACAACGAGCCTTTGGTTGAAACCTATTTCCGCCATCCTTCATACCGTGATTATCCCGTTGTAGGCGTTAACTGGATTCAGGCCACGGATTATGCAAAATGGAGATCCGACCGTGTAAACGAGCAGCTGTTGATTGATGCCGGAATACTTGATTATGACCCGGATCAGAAAGATGATAATAACTATAATACCGAAGCCTATCTGGCAGGCCAATATGAAGGCCTTGTTAAAGAAGGTAAAGAAGATTTAAGCCAGGATGGTACCGGAACACGTCAGGTACGCTATGAAGACGGTATTTTGCTTCCCGACTACCGCTTACCAACCGAAGCCGAATGGGAATATGCAGCCTACGGCCTTATTGGCAACACCCTTTACAACCGTATTGTTGAACGAAAAACCTATCCCTGGAATGGTGAAGCAGTTCGTACCGACGAAACTAAAT